>JBECKT010000070.1:0-7690 GCA_040235405.1 Alcanivoracaceae bacterium | reverse complement strand
TCAAGCAGCTGGCGCTGCAGCATGGCATCCCGGTGCTGCAGCCGGAGAATCTCAAGGGCGAGGAGATTCAGGCCGAGCTGGCAGCGCTGACGGCGGACGTTATGGTGGTGGTTGCCTACGGCCTGATTATTCCGAAGCCGGTGCTGGCGCTGCCGAGGCTCGGCTGCATCAATGTGCATGGCTCGCTGCTGCCGCGCTGGCGTGGTGCCGCGCCGATCCAGCGGGCAATCGCGGCCGGTGACAGCGAAACCGGAGTCGGCATCATGCAGATGGAAGCCGGCCTCGATACCGGGCCGGTACTGCTCGAAGTGCGCACACCGATCAATCCGGAAGATACCGGCGGCTGCCTCCATGATCGCCTTGCCCGGTTGGGTGCCGAGGCGTTAGTGCAAGCGCTCGCAAACCTTGAAGGCCTTCAAAAAAAGGCGAAATCCCAGCCGGAGCAAGGGATCACTTACGCCCACAAGCTGACCAAGGAAGAGGCTGAGCTGGACTGGTCGAAGCCGGCTGCCCGGCTTGCTGGCGAGGTCCGCGCCTTTAACCCCTGGCCAGTCAGCTGGGTGGCCAGACCGGAAGGGCCGATGCGGGTCTGGGCAGCACAGGCGGCGGCCGGTCACGGCCAGCCCGGCGAAGTGCTGTCGGTGTCGCCGGCCGGCATTGAAGTAGCCTGCGGTGAGGGCAGTCTGCTGCTGACCGATATCCAGTTGCCTGGCAAAAAGGCCCTGCCCGTGGCCGACCTGTTGCGCGGTCGCAGCGACCTTTTCCAGACGGGGCAGAAACTCTGATGGCCGACAACGTTCGCCTGCTGGCAGTGCGCTCCCTGATGAAAGTGTTGCCGGCAGAAGGCGGCGGCAAAAGTCTGCGCGAGGTACTGGCTGAGCAGCCGGTATTGCTCGCCGCCGAGCGTGGCCTGCTGGCAGACCTGCTGTTTGGCGTCTGCCGTCATTATCGTTTGCTTGATCACTGGCTTAACGAGCAGATGGACAAGCCCCTGAAGAGCTCCGCCAGAGCGGTGCGGCTGGCGCTGCTGTGCGGTTTGCATGAGCTATGGTTCAGTGAGCGGCCACAGCACGCCGTGGTCAATGCCTGGCCGGATGTCTGCCGGGCGCTTAACGCGCCCTGGGCGGCCGGGCTCTGCAACGCCCTGCTACGCAAGGCCAGCAAGGTCGATGCCGGGCAGGTCAGCCGCCATCTTGATGTGCCCCTGCGCTGCTCGCTGCCGGACTGGCTCTGGCAGCGGCTTGATCAGGCCTGGCCCGAGCAGGCCAACGATATCGCCGAGGCTGCTTTGCTGCCGCCGCCCTTTACCCTGCGTCTGAGCGACCCGTCCATCGAGGCGGCGCTGATCGAGGATGGCCTTGAGGTGCGCCGCGGCCAGTTGTCGCCACAGGCGGCCTACCTCAGCCCTCCCCGTCCGGTGCAGATGTTGCCCGGTTTCAAGGATGGCGCCCTGTCGGTGCAGGACGAAGCGGCACAGCTGCCCGCGCTCCTTATAGAGGCGCCCGCTGGCGGGCGGATTCTGGATGCCTGCGCGGCACCCGGAGGCAAGACTGTGCAGCTGGCGGAGTATTTTCCTGATGCGGAACTGCTGGCACTGGACATAGATGCCAAGCGGCTCAAGCGCGTTCGCGACAATCTGGATCGACTGCATGGTAACGCCACGCTGGTTGTGGGTGATGCGGCCGAGCCTGCCGACTGGTGGGATGGCCAACTGTTTGATGCGGTGCTGCTGGATGCGCCCTGCTCCGCCACCGGCATCCTGCGCCGCCAGCCGGACCTGAAATGGCATCGCCGCGATAGCGATATCGCCACTCTGTGTGGTTTACAGACCCGCATACTGGATGCAATATGGCCGCTTGTCAGGCCGGGTGGCATGCTGGTTTACGCCACCTGTTCGATACTTCCGGAAGAAAACGCCGGGCAGGTGCAAGCCTTCCTGGCAAGGCACGGGGATGCCCGCGAAGATACGCCCGTTGAGGCCCGCTCGGTTATCACCTCCCACGGCTGCCAGCTGTTGCCGGTGGCGGATGGCCCTGACGGATTCTTTTTTGCCCGCCTGCGCAAAGCCGGTTGATAGCAGCATGCGTCGGAGTCCGGCATGAAAATCATCATTCTCGGTGCAGGTCAGGTTGGCGGCACCCTTGCTGAAAACCTCGCCGGCGAACAGAACGACATTACCGTTATTGATACCGACGGTGCTCGTCTTGCCGAGCTGGCCGAACGGCTCGATATCGGCACCGTGACCGGCCGTGGCTCCTACCCGGCGGTGCTGCGGCAGGCCGGCGCCGAAGACGCCGACATGCTGATCGCGGTGACCAACAGTGACGAGGTCAACATGGTTGCCTGCCAGGTGGCCTACTCACTGTTTCGTACGCCAACCAAAATTGCCCGCATTCGCGCCGCCGCCTATTCGCAGAAAGAAAAACTGTTTGGCAACGACGCCCTGCCAATCGATGTGATCATCAGCCCCGAGCAGGTCGTCACCGATTACATCAAGCGCCTGATCGAACATCCCGGCGCCCTGCAGGTGGTGAACTTTGCCGGCGGCCGGGTGCAGCTGGTGGCGGTGCGCGCTTATCACGGCGGCCCACTGGTGGGCAATGCGATTCGTCAGCTGCGCAAGCACATGCCCAACGTTGATACCCGGGTGGCAGCGATTTTCCGTCGCAACCGGCCGATCCTGCCGGAAGGCAATACCGTGATCGAGGCCGACGACGAGGTGTTCTTTATCGCCGCACGCAACGATATTCGTGCGGTGATGAGCGAAATGCGCCGGCTCGAACACAACTACAAGCGCGTGATTATTGCCGGTGGCGGCAATATCGGTTTCCGTCTCGCCAAAAGCATCGAGAGCCGTTACAACGTCAAGATCATCGAGCGTAACGAAGATCGTTGTCAGGTGCTGGCCGAGCAGCTCCAGCACACCGTGGTCATGCATGGCACCGGCACTGATCGTGACCGGCTGGTAAAAGCCAATATCGAAAGCGCCGATGTGTTCTGTGCCCTGACCAACGATGATGAAGCCAACATCATGGCATCCCTGCTGGCCAAGCGCCTCGGCGCTCGCAAGGTGATGACCCTGATCAGCAACCCGGCTTATGTGGATCTGGTTCAGGGTCACGACATTGATATCGCTATTTCTCCGCAGCAGGCCACTATTGGCAGCCTGCTCACCCACGTCCGCCGTGGCGATATCGTTAACGTCTATTCACTGCGCCGAGGCGCCGCCGAAGCTATCGAGGCGGTTGCCCATGGCGATGCACGCAGCTCGAAAGTGGTTGGCAAACGCGTTGAAGATATTGATCTGCCTGAAGGCACTACCATCGGCGCGATTGTCCGTGCCGAAAAGGTGTTGATTGCCCACGATCATATTGTCATTGAGGCGGATGACCATGTCATTCTGTTCGTGATGGACCGTCGTCGCGTCCGCGACGTCGAGAAACTGTTCCAGGTCGGGTTTACCTTTTTCTGATATGCATCTTGCGCTGATCGCGAAGATTATCGGCATGTTACTGATGGTGTTCAGCATCACCATGCTGCCCCCTGTGCTGGTGGCCTGGCTCTATGAAGACGGGCTGCAGCTACCGTTCCTTACCGCGTTTGCTATCACCTTCGCCATTGGCCTGATTCTTTGGATGATGTTTTTCCGGGCGCGCGACGAACTGGGAGTGCGCGATGGTTTTCTGGTGGTCACGCTGTTCTGGACAGTGCTGGGGTTGATAGGAGCGTTGCCGTTCCTGCTGATCCTGAAGGTGTCGCCGACCGATGCGATATTCGAGTCCATGTCCGGATTGACCACGACCGGTGCCAGCGTGCTGTCCGGATTGGATTTTATGTCCCCATCATTGCTCTATTACCGCCAGCAGTTGCAGTGGTTAGGCGGTATGGGTGTGGTCGTGCTGGCGGTGGCCATTCTGCCTATGCTGGGTGTTGGTGGCATGCAGCTGTACAAGGCCGAGATTCCCGGGCCCATGAAGGAAGCCAAGTTGACGCCGAGAATTGCGGAAACGGCCAAGGCGCTATGGTATGTCTATCTGACCGTTACTGTTGCTTGCGCTACCGGTTACTGGCTGGCAGGCATGAGCGTTTTTGATGCCATTTGTCACAGCTTTAGTACCGTTTCGACCGGAGGCTTTTCTACCCGCGATGCCAGTATGGCGGCTTTTGATAGCGCCGCTCTGGATTGGGTGGGATCATTTTTCATGTTTCTATCCGGTGCCAGTTTTGCGCTGATGTTCGCGGCGCTGCGCCGTGGCTCGATCCGCACCTTTTTCCGTGATCCGGAGTTTCGCTTCTATACCGGCCTGATGTTCTGCTACTTCGTTCTGGTCAGCACGGTGCTTTGGGTCTCCGGCACCTATGCAGTTCCCGGAGAAACGTTGCGCCACGCCGCGTTTCAGGTGGCCTCATTTAGTACCAGCACAGGTCTTACCAGCACTAACGCTGCCGGTACCTGGCCGGCGACCATCATGGTGCTGCTGGTGTTTACATCCTTTATTGGTGGCTGCGCCGGTTCGACCACGGCCGGGATGAAGGTTGTCCGGGCTGCTTTGATGCTGCATCAAAGCCTGCGCGAGTTGCGCCGACTGGTCTATCCGCATGGCGTTTTCGCCCTGCGCTTCGGCCGAAAAACCGTCAACGACCAGGTGTTACAGGCGGTATGGGGTTTTATCGGCGTTTTCGTTACTATAGCCGTCCTTCTGACCCTGGCGATGATGGCCACCGGGATGGATCTGGTAACGGCCTTCTCCGCCGTGGCGGCTTCACTGAATACTCTGGGTGTCGGTATCGGTGGCGTGGCCACCGGGTTTGGCCACATTCCCGATGTATCCAAATGGCTGATGTGTTTCGCGATGCTGCTAGGGCGTCTTGAGATTTTTACCATTCTGGTGCTGTTCACGCCGATGTTCTGGCGCCAGTAGTTCTGAGGAAATAACGACATGGCAAAGCATATCTACCCGCATGAAGGCGTGGTCAAGCGCGAGCACCGTGAACGCCTTCTCGGCCAGCGTGGTGTCACCCTGTGGTTCACCGGCTTGTCCGGTGCCGGCAAGTCGACGCTGGCGGTGGCCGTGGAAGAGGCCCTGCACAAGCTGGGCAACCTGACCTACATTCTCGATGGCGACAACATCCGTAGTGGCATCAACAACAACCTCAGTTTCTCGCCGGAGGATCGCAAGGAGAACATCCGTCGTATCGCCGAAATCGCCAAGCTGTTTCGTGAGGCAGGCGTGATTACCCTGACAGCGTTCATTTCGCCCTACCGTGAGGACCGCCAGCTGGCCCGTGATCTGGCCGGTACGGATGACTTTATCGAGGTGTTTGCCGATGCATCGCTGGAAACCTGCGAGCAGCGTGACCCCAAGGGCCTCTACAAGAAAGCCCGAGCCGGTGAGATTCCGGAGTTCACCGGTATCAGTGCCCCCTATGAAGCGCCGCAGAGCCCGGAGCTGCACGTTAACACTTCGACACAATCGGTGGACGAGTGTGTTCGGGAGATCATTGCTTACCTGACGGCAAAAGGGATTGTCGCAGAGTAACGGCGGTGACTTTTACCGAGTAACTTCTCCGCGCTGGAAATAAACAGGGAGGCCTTTGTCTCCCTTTTTGTTCCCTCGGCTGATGCGAGACAGAATGATTCGCCATGCCTTGATCTACCTCAATACAAAGTGCCTGCCTCTCGCCCGGTTTACTTATTCAGGGGAAGATGCTAAAACCGTCGAGTGCCAAGCAGGGAGCAGGTGCTGATGGCAGGGATTGAACCGAAATGGTGCCAGTCTCTCGTGACATCCCCCTCCTCCTGACAGCACAGGCCTGGTTGCTGATCTTCCGGAAACGGAAAAGAAATCACTCTTTCAAGTAATCAAAACAACGTTGGGAAGGGGAATTAGAAATGGAAATGAAACGCAATGCATTGGCGGCAGCTATCGCCGTAGCTACCGCTCTGACACTCACCGCCTGTGGCGGCTCCTCAGGTGGCGGCGGTGGCGGCACCCTGAAAATGGCCGGCGGCCTCGGCGGTGCTGACGGCGGTACCGGTGGTGATGCTGATTATTTCGAGGCAAACCTCTATTCGGGCGGCAACATTATTCTCGGCGGTGGCCCGGCTGCGGATACCAGCTTTACCGCGACCAACCTGAACAGCATTCCGACCGAGCTGGGTGAGAACCCGCTGCTGGTCACTAGCGATCTGGCCCTTGCCTACGTTGCTGATTTCGCGAATAAGCCGGCGGTGGGGACCTATTATCTTTCCGGTGCCGGTGGTGGTGGCTATAACATCCGCCTCTCCGACGGCGACACCGCGGCCTTCAATGCCGGGGAAATCGTATCAGGCCTGGAAATCGCACGTGGCGCAACGCTGACGGTGAGCCCGAACAACGGCGGCAGTCAGGCTTATTTTAATGTCAGCTATGACGTAATCGTGAAGGGCACGTTGGCCTCTGCAGAGATTAGTGCGGCAGAGATAGCTGATCTGCGGGTGAATGCAAATAGTGTGCTGATTCACCGCAGCGGCGTGATCACTACCGCGGGTGTGCAGGCCGGTCAGGATGCCGGTTACATGGATATCTATCCGGACTACTCCTTCATCAACCATGGTAAGGTGCTGTCCCACGGCGCTGACAACGATGCCGGCGATGCGGGCGACGGTGACAGCCAGTACGTCTACGCTGATTATTACTTCGAGAACACCGGCACCATGGATGCCCACGGCGGTGACTCCGAAACCGGCTTTGGTGGCGATGCCGGCTATATTGACGTGTACGCCAACTACGGCGACTGCGTCAGCAGCGGAAACGTGTTGGCCCACGGCGGCTTTGGCGAGCTTGGCGGTGGTGATGGCGATGATGTTTACTTCTACGCTGACTCCGTTGGCGACGTGAAGGTAAGCGGTACGGTCACTTTCTACGGCGGTGATGCCGGTGCCGGTGCCAGCGCGGATGGCGGCGATGCCGACTATATCGAGTTCTACAGCTACGGCGGCGGTGTCTACAGCAACGCCACGCTGAAAGGCTGGGGTGGTAGCACCGCCTCTGCGGATGGCGATGGTGGTGATGGCGGCTATATCGACGTGTACAACTACGACGGTGGCCACTACGAAACCTCGCCGCCGCTGGGCGTGTACTTCGCCGGCAGCATCGACATGAACGGCGGCAACGCGCTGGCTACCGGTACCGGTAACGGTGGTGATTCAGACAGCTTCTATGTCTATGTCCAAGATGAGCCCACTGGTCGCCAGGATATTGCTTTCCGCTTCGGCAAGATCGACATGAACGGTGGTGATGGCAACTATGGTGGTGACGGCGGCGAGCTTTACGTCTACAACAACGAGGAGTACAGCAGCGCGCTGGACGTCTACTTCCCGAGCGGCACCATTGACATTCGTTGGACTACCATGATGAACGGCGGTGGCGTGGTCAGCACCGCAACCGGTAACGGCTATGGTGGTGACGGCGGCCGGTTCTACATCGAAAGCGATTACTACGAAGCTTCGGCGACACCGGAAGCCGGTCTGGTCAAGGTCTCCGGTAATATCGAGATGTCCGGTGGTGAAAGCCTGAACTCCACCTCAACCGGTAATGCCGAAGCGGATTACGGCTGGCTGTGGGGTTACAACGGTGTAACCTTTGCCAACATTACTGCCCGTGGTGGCAACGACCGTGCTACCGACGGCGGCACGGATGGCTATGGT
>JBECKT010000059.1:0-7101 GCA_040235405.1 Alcanivoracaceae bacterium | reverse complement strand
ATATGCTGAATGCCTCGCTGCTGACGGCGGCGTTTCTGATTATGGGCATCAGTGCCTGGCGGGCGCTGAAGCAGGTCGATGGCCCGGCCACCTGGCGGGTGATGCGCACCGGCGCGGCCATGGCCGCGGTGCTGGCGCCGTTGCAGATCTGGATTGGCGACTTGCATGGCCTGAACACGCTGGAGCATCAGCCGGCCAAGGTGGCGGCGATGGAAGGCATTTGGGAAACCGAGAAGGGCGCGCCGCTGACGCTGTTCGGTTTCCCTGATGAGGAAGCAAAAACCACGCACTTCGCTATCAAGGTGCCGAAACTGGCCAGCCTGATCCTGACCCACGAGTGGGACGGCGAAGTGAAAGGCCTGAACGAGTTTGAAGGGGCAACGCCGCCAGTGGCGCCGGTGTTCTGGGCGTTCCGGGTGATGGTCGGTATCGGTGTGCTGATGCTGCTGGTGGGTTGGTGGGCCAGTTTCACCTTGTTCCGGCAGCCGCTGGAAAGCCGTGTTGAGCATCCATGGTTAATGCGGGCGTTGTCGGCGATGACCTTCTCCGGCTGGATCGCGGTGCTGGCCGGCTGGTATGTCACCGAGATTGGCCGGCAGCCGTGGATTGTCAGTGGTCTGCTGCGCAGCTCGGAAGTGGTGGCGGATCATGCTTCCGCCACCTTGATGGGCACGCTGCTCGGTTATGTCGGTTTGTATATTTTCCTGCTGGTGTCCTATATCGCCGCGTTGCGTTATCTCGCCACCAAGCCGGCGCGCTCGCTGTCGTTGTTGCCCCAGGCACAGCGTTTTCATAAACCGGATCAGGAGGGCGTGTGATGGATCTGTCATTCTGGTTGCCGCTGTTTTTTGCAGGAGCCATGGGCCTTGCGCTGCTGATCTATGTGCTGCTGGATGGTTACGATCTGGGTATCGGCATGCTGTTGCCGTTTGCCAGTGAGGAAGAAAAAGATCTGATGATCGGCTCCATCGGCCCGTTCTGGGATGCCAATGAAACCTGGATCGTGCTCGGTGTCGGTATTCTGCTGATTGCCTTTCCGCAGGCCCACGGTATTGTGCTGACGGCCTTGTACATGCCGGTGACCATCATGCTGATGGGGTTGATTCTGCGCGGTGTGGCGTTCGATTTCCGGGTCAAGGCCGGTGATGCCCGCAAGGGCATGTGGAATGCGCTGTTTGCTGTTGGCTCGTTGATCGCCTCGGCGGCGCAGGGCTGGATGCTCGGTGCCTATATTACTGGCCTCAGCGATGACACCACCGGGCTGCTTTTCTCTGCCCTGATCGCCGTAACGCTGCCGGCCTTGTATGTGCTGCTCGGGTCGGCCTGGCTGTTGATCAAAACCGACGGCGCCCTGTTTGAGAAAGCGATTCGCTGGGGCCGCAATGCTTTGCTGCCGATGGGCCTGTGTCTGTTGCTGGTGTCGGTGGCAACGCCGCTGGTCAGCAGTGTGATTGCGGATAAATGGTTCACGCTACCGAATGCCATCGGCCTGTTGCCGATTCCGCTGATTACTGCCACGGCGTACGCGGGGCTGGTGTGGCTTTTCAATAGCCCGGTGATTCTGCGTAGCGGTTATGGCTGGCTGATTTTTGCCGCGCTCACGGTGATCTGTGTGATGGCCAGCATCGGTCTGGGCTACAGCCTGTTCCCGGAAATCATTATCGGCCGGCTGGATCTGTGGGAAGCGGCGGCGGCCACCGAATCGTTGCTGTTTATTTTCTGGGGCACGGTGATCACCCTGCCGGCGATTCTCGGCTACACCTTTTTTATCTATCGGGTGTTTCGCGGCAAGGCCACGGCGCTGAGTTACGACTGATCGCTTGCAGGTCGAGCGGAGGGAAAGAATCGGGCTGCCCGCCGTGGCCGGCAGCCCGATAGCCCGATTACTGAGCCATTTCTTCTTTGGCTGCGTCCATTGCAGCTTCGGCTTCCTCGGCAGCATCTTCAGCGGCTGCTTCGACTTCTTCAGCGGCTTCTTCGCCCGCGGCGGCAACTTCTTCAGCAGCCTGCTCAGCGCCTTCAACAGCAGCTTCTGCTGCTTCTTCAACTGCCTGAGTCGCTTCTTCCATAGCCGGGGTGGCCGGTGCAGTGGTTTCGGTGTCGGCAGAATCGCTGCAACCAACAACGCCCAGGGCAAGCATCAGTACGGCAGGAATAGCAATAGAACGCATGGTATTTCTCCAGATTAGGGGGTGGAACGGTCTGCATCATACGCTTGCGGCAATTAGCGGGGAACCGGCGGGCAAAAATTCTGTGAACGGGGTTCACGTTCGGGTCACAGCAAGTGGCTAACTCTACCTGCTCATTTATAGGGGTAGGAAGAATGTATCAAATCGTCTACGTCTCCACGGCAACCAGAGAATACGGCAAGGACGAGTTGGAACGGATTCTGGCAGTTTCCCGGCGTAACAACAGCGCCGATGGCGTCACCGGAATGCTTTGCTATCACGGCGGCACCTTCTTCCAGATGCTGGAGGGGAAGCGCGACAAGGTCGAGGCCGCGATGAGACGGGTGGCTGCGGACCCGCGCCACTACGGGGTCATGGTGCTGCTGGAGCAGGAAGTGGACCAGCGCGACCTGGCGGACTGGTCGATGGCGTTCAGTCAGGTGTCCGGTCGCGAGGCGGAGGCGCTGGAGGGTTTCAGCCAACTGCTGAAAACCGGGCGTGACCAGCGTGTTGATGGTTTGGCGTCTGTCCGCAGCGATGCGCTGGAACTGATTGCCGGCTTTCGCGACACAGTAATGCTCAGGCAGGTGACCTGAGGCCTTCTCCACCGCCGCCGGCGCAGGCAGACTGGCAGCAGGCAAACGGAGTCTGTTGCATGTTCGAGTCTGCGGAGCTTGGTCACCATATCGACAAGAAAACCTGGAAAGCGCGCCTGCCGGCATTGCGCGAGGCACTGCTGGAGGCGCAGCTTGAGCTGCTTGAAAAAGCCGATACGGCGGTGGTGGTGGTTATCGCCGGTGTTGAGGGAGCCGGCAAGGGCGAAACGGTCAATCTGTTTAACGAATGGATGGATCCGCGACATATCGTTACCGAAGCCTTCGGGCCGCTAACCGAAGAAGAGCGGCAGCGTCCCTTCATGTGGCGCTACTGGCGTGCCCTGCCGCCCAAAGGCCAGATCGGCATTCTGTTCGGATCCTGGTACAGCAAGCCGATCCTGTCCCGCGTGCTGGACTGCTGTTCCGCAGCCGAGCTGGATCTGCAGGTGAAACGGATCCGCCACTTCGAGCGTATGTTGGCCAGAGAGAACGTGTTGCTGGTCAAGCTCTGGTTTCACCTTTCCAAATCGCGACAGAAGAAGCGGCTAACCAAGCTGGCGAAAAATCCCGATACTGCCTGGCGGGTCAGCGATAGCGACTGGAAGCTGTTCAAGCATTTCGATGAGTTCGCTGCCGTCGGCGAGCAGGTGCTTCGGCAAACCAGTACCGGAGATGCGCCGTGGGTGGTCATTGATGGCTCCGATCATCGCTACCGCAGCCTGACCGCCGGTGAGCTGTTGTTGGGTGCCTTGCGGGACCGGGTCGCCAGAGTTGCGGATAAGGCCTCCGCCGCGCCGGCACCGTTGCTGGACCAGCCGTCGCTGGATCAACGCAATGTCATTAACCAGCTGGATTATTCGCAATCTTTGCCAAAGAAAGACTACAAGGCAGAACTGGCGCGCTGGCAGCGCGAACTTAACCTGCTCAGTCGCGACAAGCGCTTCCGTGAGCGAAACTGTGTCTGTGTGTTCGAGGGTAACGATGCTGCCGGAAAGGGCGGCACGGTGCGGCGTATTACCCAGGCGCTTGATGCGCGTTTCTATCGTGTGATTCCGATTGCGGCGCCGACAGAGGAAGAGCGGGTCCAGCCTTATTTATGGCGGTTCTGGCGCCATCTGCCCCGGCATGGTCGTTTTACCCTGTTTGATCGCAGTTGGTACGGCCGGGTGCTGGTGGAGCGTGTCGAGGGTTTGTGTTCGGAACATGACTGGATGCGTGCCTACACCGAGATCAACGAGTTTGAACATCAGCTGGTCGAGCACGGCACGGTGCTGACAAAGTTCTGGCTGGCGATCACCCCGGATGAGCAGCTGAAACGTTTTCAGGCCCGTGAGGAAAGCGGTTACAAGCGCTTCAAGATTACCGGGGAAGACTGGCGTAATCGCGAGCGCTGGCCGGATTACGAAAGAGCAGTGTGCGACATGGTAGATCGCACCAGCACCGAATACGCGCCCTGGACTCTGGTCGAAGCCAACGACAAGCGTCATGCCCGGATCAAGGTATTAAAAACCCTGTGCGAAACGCTGGAGAAAAATCTGTAGGAGCGGCTGTCGCAACCAGATCATGACCGATTCTGTGGTAATCCTGCCTGACGGTAATGGCTTGGGCTGACGCCGGTAATCTTGCGAAATACCCTGGAAAAATAATACGGATCATCAAAGCCGAAGCGTTGCGCAACTTCCGCCACTGGCAGGTCACTGACTTCCAGCAGGTAGCAGGCGCGGGCGATCTTGCGGTGCAGGAATGCCTGCATTGGCGTCTGTCCGGTGGCGGCCCGGTAACGGCGGATAAATTGCCACGGGGATAGTTCTCCTGCGGCCCGGGCTAAATCGTTTAATGTCAGTCGCTGGTCAATTTTCTGCTGCATCAGATGATGCAGCGCCTCGATATCCAGTTCGCCGTGATGGTGCGCAGGTCTTGCCATCAGCATGGCGCTGCAGGTCAGCAGGCTGCGGCACAGACTGGCCGCGTGCAGCATGGTGGCATTGCCATAGCCGGCCGATACCAGGCTCAGCAAGGTGCGGAAGTCATCCACCAGCGGCGCATGCAGGCCGACCGGAACGCGTCCGTTGGCAGCGGGATCCAGCAGCCGGAACAGGATCGGCAGATCGCTGCCTTCGAGATGCATCCAGTACAGGCTCCAGGGCCGGGCGCTATCTGCCTGATAGCTGTGCGGCTGGCCGGGCGGAAGCAATAGCAGGTCACCACCGCTGAGCGCTACCGAGCGCCCTTGCCAGTCCAGCGTTGCCCGGCCGTCGGCGCAATAAATGACAAGATAATCCTGTGGGGCCGGGCGCACCATCTGATGGCCCCGGGCCTCGGGGTAGTAGCCGAAGGCCAGTGGGTAACAGCCCAGAGACAGCTTGTTTCCAGCCAATTCCTGAACCGTAGCCTGCGGTAGCAGGATCCGCTCTCCAGTTGCCGGCAGTGGCCAATCTGATGTCCGATCCACGCAATAAAGTCCATCCTCTGCAATCCGAGCCATCTTAGCCTGTCACCGGGTTGTGGTACAAAGTGCAACAGAGCCCAATACCCGGAGCAGCACCATGACCGTTCGCGTCCCCCATCTTATTAACGGCGAGTGGCGTCACGACGCCGGCAGCGCACCCTTTGCCGTCACTGACCCGACCAGCAACCAGCCGCTTTGGCAGGTGGCGTCCGCCAGCACCGACGAGGTCAATGAGGCAGTGGCCTCGGCAAAGCGGGCGTTTCAGGCCTGGCGCGAAGTGCCAACGCCGGAGCGGGCACGACTGATGCTTCGATACCAGCACCTGCTCAAGCAGCATCACGACGAGCTGGGCGCGCTGGTGGCGAAGGAAACCGGCAAAACGATTGCTGATGCCAAGGGCGATGTCTGGCGCGGTATTGAAGTGGCCGAGCAGGCTGCCAATGTGTCCGCATTGATGATGGGCGAGACGGTCGAGAACGTGGCTCGTGGTGTCGACACCCATTCGTGGGTGCAGCCGCTTGGGGTTTGCGTGGGTATTACCCCGTTCAACTTTCCGGCGATGATTCCGCTGTGGATGTTCCCGATGGCGCTGGCCTGCGGTAATGCTTTCATTCTCAAGCCATCCGAGCAGGATCCGATGACCGCAGTGCGTCTTGGCGAGTTGCTACTCGAAGCCGGCGCGCCGAAAGACATTCTGCAGATCGTCCATGGCCGCAAGGAGCAGGTCGATCAACTGATCACCCACCCGGATGTGCGCGCGGTATCTTTCGTTGGTTCGGTGCCGGTGGGTCAGCACATTTATCGCACCGCCACTGATCACATGAAGCGCGCCCAGTGTTTTGCCGGCGCCAAGAACCATATGGTGATCATGCCGGATGCCAATCCGAAGCAGGTGGTCAGTCAGCTGGTCGGCGCCAGTGTCGGCGCTGCCGGTCAGCGCTGCATGGCGATCAGTGTGGCGGTGTTTGTCGGCAGCGCCCGCGACATGATTCCGGCATTGCGCGATGAGCTGGCCAAGGTAGCGCCGGGTCATCACAGCGACGCGGCAGCGGCCTATGGCCCGCTGATCAGCCCGCAGGCCAAGGCGCGGGTGTTGAAAATGATTGAAACCGGCAAGCAGGAGGCCGAGTGTCTGCTGGATGGCAGTGATTGCACGGTGCCGGGTTATCCGGATGGCAACTGGGTGGGGCCGACATTGTTCCGCGGTGTGACGCCGGAGATGACCATTTACAAAGAGGAAATCTTTGGTCCGGTGCTGTGCTGTATCGAGGTAGAGTCGCTGGATGAGGCGTTGAAGCTGGTCAATGCCAATCCGTATGGCAACGGCACGTCGATCTTTACAAAAAGCGGTGCGGCGGCGCGCAAGTATCAGCATGAGGTGGAAGTGGGGCAGGTGGGCATCAATATTCCGATTCCGGTGCCGTTGCCGTTCTTCTCGTTTACCGGTTGGAAGGGGTCGTTCTATGGTGACCTGCATGCTTATGGCAAGCAGGGCGTGCGGTTTTATACCGAGACCAAGACGGTGACTTCTCGTTGGCCGGAAGATGAGATTGTCGAGACGAATATGACGATTTCTTTGAAATAGTTTGTTTTGAGTTTGGTGAGGCAGTGAGTCGGGTTGGGCAGTGAGCTTCTCCGGTCTCCGGTGTTGTTGGTGCTTCACGGGACACGCACGAGTACGTCCCTGTAGCTCATCTCCGCCATCCATGGCTCGGATGGTCCCGTGAAGCACCAACAACACCAGAGACCTCGCATCCTGCTGTTTTCGACTATTGGCGTTTGATCACTTTGAAAGTAGCCAGATGTAAGGTCAGACGCTTGTTCAGCCCCTCCCGGGACTGTGTGAGGCAGGGATGCCGAACGCAAGCCTACAGGGACGTATTTACGG
>JBECKT010000055.1:0-2731 GCA_040235405.1 Alcanivoracaceae bacterium | reverse complement strand
TTTCGCTGCTTTGGCCATGATCAGTGTCCAGAGGTGACGCGGTTAACTTCTTCGAGGCTGGTAACGCCTTTCATCGCTTTCAGCAGGCCGGAGCGGTGCAGGTCGTTAAACCCCTCCTTGCGGCACTGGTCAGCAATCTCAATGGAATTGCCTTCTTCCATGATGATACGGGCGATGCCATCGGTAATCTTGACCACTTCGTAAATGCCGACCCGGCCCTTGTAGCCGTTATTGCATTTTTCGCAACCCTTGGGCCCGTAGACAGTAAAGCCGGTGTTGATGTCCTCTTCCGTGAAACCGATCTCAAGCAGCGAGGCTTTTGGCACCTCGACTGGTTGCTTGCAGTGCTCGCACAGGCGGCGAGCCAGGCGCTGGGCAATAATCAGGATCACCGAGGTGGCAATATTGAATGACGGAATACCCATGTTGCGCAGACGGGTCAGGGTTTCCGGGGCGCTGTTGGTATGCAGCGTTGATAATACCAAATGGCCCGTTTGCGCCGCCTTGACGCCGATGCTGGCGGTTTCCAGGTCGCGGATCTCACCGACCAGAATGACGTCCGGGTCTTGCCGCAGGAATGCTTTCAGCGCAGCGGAGAAGTCCATGCCCTGGGACGGGTTAACATTGACCTGATTGACGCCCTCAAGGTTGATTTCCACCGGGTCTTCGGCAGTGGAGATATTGCGCTCCGGGGTGTTAAGAATATTCACCCCGGTGTACAGCGATACGGTTTTACCAGAGCCGGTCGGGCCGGTCACCAGAATCATGCCCTGCGGTTTCGACAACGCATCCATATACAGGGTTTTTTGCCAATCCTCATAACCGAGCGCATCAATGCCCATCTTGGCGCTTTCTGCATCGAGAATCCGCATTACGATTTTCTCGCCCCACAGGGTCGGACAGGTATTAACCCGGAAATCAATCGAGCGGGTCTTGGAGATCTTCATCTTGATCCGGCCGTCCTGTGGCACCCGCCGCTCGGCGATGTTCAGCTTGGCCATGATCTTGAGGCGGGCAGCGATCTTGCCGGCGGTGTTGATCGGCGGTTTGGCGATTTCGCGCAGAATGCCGTCCTGCCGGAAACGTACCCGGTAGGTTTTCTCGTAGGGTTCGAAGTGCAAGTCTGAGGCGCCCATCTTGATGGCGTCCAGCAACAGCTTGTTGACGAACTTGACGATCGGCGCGTCATCAGCACCGGAGCTGCCGTCGTCGGTATCTTTCTTCTCGTCGCCGCTGCTGATATCAATGTCTTCGAGGTCCGAATCAAGGTCATCGAAGGCGCTGCCCTCGGCTTCATTGATGATGGCGTCGAGCAGGGCCTTGAGTTTGTTGTCCTCGGCAATCAGGGTTTCGACGCTGAGGCCGGTGTTGAAGCGGATTTCCTCCAGTGCCTGCAGGTTGGTCGGGTCCGACATCGCGATAAACAGTCGTCCGCCACGCTTGAACAGCGGCACGGCGCGATGTTTGACCAGCAAATTATTGTCAACGAGGTCTTTTGGAAGGCTGTCAGGAGACAATGCCGCCAGATCAATTAGCGGGTCGCCGAACTCTTCAGCTGTAGCGCGGGCTACATCACTCGCCCTGGCGAGGCCATGCTCAACCAGATAAGCCACCAGCGGGATCTTGTCGCGTTTGGCGCCGACGATGGCGTCTCGGGCCTTGTCATCTTCCAGCAGCCCGTCACGTACCAACCGGCGCGCCAGACCGCTCAGGGGAATATTTACGCTGTTCTCTGCCATGGACGTCAGTCTTGTTATGGTTGTAGGCACAGGGGCCGGCGGCTGAGACGGGCTCAGGGGTCCCGGCCCCCCGGCCGGGTTAATGGCTCGACTCTACATGACATCCAGAGGCCACGCTACCCGGCAGCTGAATGCAATTCAGCAGCTTAGCCATGTCTGTTCAGGTAAAAGCTGCGGTGACGATTTTTGTCTTATGGTGCCGGGAATTGTCATATGGAAAAGCCGGTAGCCCCCTGTCAGTGCCACGATGCGTCACAGGCCTGCCTGTGATTTGGCGGCTGTGCCGACAAGCGGCAAAGTTGGCCCGCTAGTTGCAGTTCAGTTGGCAGGACGCTCTCCAGTCGGGGGGCGAGCCAGAACTAAAAAACCGTGACTGGAGAGTACATCATGAAGAGCATCCAAAAGGGTTTCACCCTTATCGAACTGATGATCGTGGTAGCGATCATCGGTATTCTGGCCGCCGTTGCACTGCCGGCGTATCAGGATTACATCATTCGCGCCAAGGTCAGTGAAGGTATGGTGGCTCTGAGCTCGGCCAAATCGGCTATGAGTGAAGGCTTCCAGACCGGTGGCACGTTGGCACTGACCGCCACCGCAAACGCGATCAACAACACGGCGCAAATCGAGAAGCAGAGCAAATACGTCGAAAACGTTACTGCTGATCTCGCTACTTGGTGTATCACCATGGCAATCGAGGCGAACGCAAATAACGGTATTCCGATTGGCTTGGACGCTAGAACCATCGTGGTCTGCCCGAACGTGCAGCTGGCCCTGCCGGATGATACTGTCGGTGGCGCTATTGACTGGGCTTGTGCCAGTGCCGGTACCGCCACGCAGGTTGCTCGTGGTTTTGGCAACGTTGCCGCTGGCACGCTGCCGGCCAAGTATGCACCGGCCGAGTGCCGTTAATCTGGATATGTTGATCTAAAAAAAGCCCCGCCAGCTGGTGGGGCTTTTTTTTCGGCCAGGCCCCGATAATGTTAAAGCAACAT
>JBECKT010000045.1:0-7084 GCA_040235405.1 Alcanivoracaceae bacterium | reverse complement strand
TTGCTCAGTGTGTTTGAACAGGAGCACGACTGGCACAGCGCAATCAGCGTGGCCGAACGGCTACTGCCGAGGGACCAGAGCATTGCCCCGGTGCTGGCGCAGTACCATTGCGAGCTGGCCGAGCGGCTGCTGGGCCAGCAAGAAACCAATGCGGCCCGGCGGGCCCTGCGCCGTGCATTGCAACTCGATAGCGCGTGCGTGCGTGCCAGCCTGTTACAAGGCAAGCTGGAAATGGCCGAAGAACAGTGGGAAAGCGCCGTGCGGGCATTGCGCCGCATTCGCCGTCAGGATCCGGCTTTTTTTGATGAAGTGCTGGATGATCTGGAGCGCTGCTACAAGGAACTTGGTCGGGTCGAGCAGTTTACCCAGTATCTCGGCCGGCTTTGCGTGGAAATGCCCTCTACCGCCATTGTCATCAAACTGGCCGAGCGGCTGCGCACCCAGTTTGGTGATCAGGCCGCATCCTTGTTTATTTCCGATCACGTCAAGGCGCACCCCAGCGTGCGTGGCCTGAAGCAGATAATTGACATGCAGGCCCGTGCCGCCCATAGCGGCGCCGATGACCTTTTGGGTGTGCTGAAACAGCTGGCCGACCAGTTGCTGCAACAGACCACCTCTTACCAGTGTCGTGATTGCGGCTTTGAAGCGCTGCGCCGTCACTGGCAATGTCCTTCCTGCAAACACTGGGGCACGCTCAAGCCCCATCCTGATCGGGAAATCTGAATGAACCGTTCGCCCGTTATTGTGGCACTGGATTATCCGTGCCTGGCCGATGCCGTGGCGCTGGCACGACAACTGGATCCGGCGCTGGTGCGGGTCAAGGTTGGCAAGGAGCTGTTCACCCGGGAAGGGCCGGCGGTGGTAGAGGCCCTGCAGAATCTCGGCTTCGAATTATTTCTTGATCTGAAATTCCATGACATTCCCAACACCGTTGCCGCTGCATTGAAAAGTGCCGCAGCGCTCGGTGTCTGGATGGTGAACGTGCATGCCAGCGGTGGCCGACGAATGATGGAAGCGGCCAGCGACGCCATGGCCGGCGTTGCCGCGCGACCCTTGCTCACCGCAGTAACTGTGCTGACCAGCATGAACGATCAGGATCTCGCCGAAATCGGCATCAGTGTGCCGGCGGCGGAGCAGGTGCGTCGGCTGGCCCTGCTGGCCAGGGATTGTGGCGTCGATGGCGTGGTCTGTTCCGCGCAGGAAGTGCCGATGCTGCGCGATGCCTGTGGCGACAGCTTTCTCAAAGTCACCCCGGGAATTCGTCCGGCCGGTACCGATGCCGGCGACCAGAGCCGGGTGGTGACACCGGCGGAGGCGCTGGCCATGGGGGTCAGCCATATGGTCATTGGCCGGCCGATTACCCGTGCTGTTTCTCCGACGCAGGCCGTGGCCGAAATCATACACAGCCTGCAATTACGGTAGCACGGCAACAGGCGGCGCCAGCGTACTGTTTGCCGGCCGCCGCAGGACAACACTGGGCACCCCTTAACTGCATAGAGGTTTGCCCATGAAAACGTCATTTTTTCTGCGCACGGCATTGCTGGTGTTCAGCCTGATACTCGGCGTCGTCGCGCCGCAGGCGTATGCCGCAGGCAAGGAACCCGCCATTCAGGCCCAGCCGGTGGTCAATATCAACACCGCCAGTGCCGCCGAGCTGTCCGAATCCCTGCAGGGCGTCGGCCTGAAAAAAGCCGAGGCAATCATCGCCTGGCGGGAAAAGAACGGCCCGTTCAAGTCAATCGACGAGCTGGTCCAGGTCAAGGGCATCGGCACCAGCACCATCGAGAAAAACCGCCCCCGCATCAAACTCTGAAGCGAAGGAGCGGCTTCAGCCGGGATCGGTCTTGCAACCAATCGCGGCTGAAACCGCTCCAGCCCCCAGCCGCTCCTACAATCCATCATCAATTCAAGGTATTATCCGCGCTTATCGCCCGGCCGACCGACCATGGCCCGGCTGACCGACCATGGATAGTGATTGACTGATGACGACACCGATTTTCCGGTTTTATCGCACCACGCTGGCAGGGTGCCTGCTGGTTCTGGTCACGGGTTGCACCGTATTCCCCGGCTCCCATCTGAAAGTCGACCAGCCTGATCGCTCTGACGCCGCCGCGCTGTCCGATATTGTCCGTGTCCATGCCATTGATACCGGCCTGCTGAGCGCCGTGCCCGCTGCCCGGGTGCCGTTGCCCGAAGCACTGGTGCAGCCGTCCGCAGCAAACTACGACTATCTGGTCGGTCCCGGTGATGTGCTCAATATCACCGTCTGGGGTCACCCGGAGCTGACCATTCCAGCCGGCTCCATGCGCAGCGCGGCGGAAGCGGGTAACTGGGTGCATGCGGACGGCACCATTTTCTATCCCTATGTCGGCAGAATCGAAGTGGTTGGCATGAACGTGGCCAGCATTCGTGAAGAAATCACCAGAAAGCTGCGCCGTTATATTGAAGACCCGCAAGTGGATGTCACCGTGGCGGCGTTCCGTTCCCAGCGCGTCTACGTTACCGGTGCGGTCAACAAGCCCGGCCCGTTGCCGGTCAGCAACGTGCCGCTGCATCTGATTGATGCGATCAGTGCCGCCGGCGATGTGTCCCCGGAAGCGGACTGGCAACGGGCCACGCTGACCCGCAACGGCCAGGAATATGCACTGTCGCTGGCGGCGTTGTATGTCGATGGCGACACCCGCCAGAACATTCTGCTGCAACACGGCGACGTACTCCATGTGCCCAACAACAATGATGGCAAGGTGTTTGTCCTCGGCGAGGTCAACAAGCCCAGCAAGGTAATGATGGACCGCAATGGCCTGACCCTGGCCGGCGCGCTGGCCGAAGCCGGCAGCATTCGCGAGCTGTCCGCCAACGCGCGCGGTATTTTTGTGATGCGTGCCGGTGCGGAAAACGGCGAGCCGCGCATTGATGTGTACCAGCTCAATGCGCGCAGTGCCACGGCGCTGGTGCTGGCGGATCACTTCGTCATGCAGCCGCGCGATATCGTTTACGTCACAGCCGCGCCGATTGCCCGCTGGAATCGCATTATCAGCAATCTGTTACCGACCATAAACGCGCTGTACCTCGGTGCCCGCACCGATGCAGAAATTCGCGATATGTAAACGGCAGGTGCCCATGCTTGAGAGCCATGGTTGGCCAACATGTTTGAGAAAATAGTGGTGGTATGTACCGGCAACATCTGCCGCAGCCCGACGGCGGCGGCCATGTTGATGGCGGCGGCCCCGGACAAACAGGTTACCTCCGCCGGCCTGGCTGCCATGGTCGGCCAGGAGATGAACGATGTCGCCCGCGAAGTGGCGCAGGCTCATGGCCTGCACTGCCCGCCGCATCAGGCCCGGCAACTGGATAATGCCATCAGCAGCGGGGCCGACCTGCTGCTGGTGATGAACAAACGGCAGCGCAATGAATTGATGCAACGCTTTCCCATGGCCAGCGGAAAAACTTTTTTGCTCAGCCACTGGAATGGTGGTCACGATATTCCCGACCCCTACCAGCGCGACCGGGAAACCTTTGAGCACGTGTACAAGCTGATGGAACAAGCCGGCAATGCCTGGCTGGCCCGTCTTTGACAAAAGGATAGCAAGATGTCCGTACCCGGACCGGAAACCGGAAACATGCAGTATCAGGATGACGAAATTGACCTGCAGAAACTGTGGGGCCTGCTGCTGGATAACAAGCTGTTTATTATCGCGGTCACGGCGGCGGCGCTGTTTCTGGGGGTGTGCTACGCCGTCACCGCCACGCCCATCTACCGTGCCGATGCCATGTTGCAGGTAGAGAAAAAGCAGGGCGGGGTGCCCGGTTTCAGCGAGCTGTCGGAAATGCTCGAACAGGAAAGCTCCGCCGTGGGCGAAATTGAAATTCTGCGCTCGCGCATGGTGCTGGGCGAAGCGGTGGACGCACTGGGCATGACAGTGCAGCTTTACCGTGACAGCCTGCCGCTGATCGGCCGTTTTACCCAACCCGCCCCCGCCGCCGAACCCGGCCCGATTTTTGCCGCGCTGGTTGACGAGCAAACCGATATTCGGGTCAGTGAATTTGTCGTGCCGCCGTCACTGGAAGGCAGGCAGTTCCTGCTGCAGCCGCATGAAAACGGGTACCGGCTGCTGCTGGATGACGAGCTGGTACTCAGCGGCATTGTGGGCCAGCCGGCCAGCTCCGCAGACGGCCGCGTAATGCTGACGCTGAGCAGCTTTATGATGAACGCGGACGACAGCATCATGCTGGTCAAGCAATCGCGTCTTAGCCGGATCGGTGCGCTGCGCGGCAACCTGTCGGTGTCCGAACAGGGCCGCAACAGTGGCATTCTCAGCATTACCTACACCGGCCCTTCGGCGCGTGGCAATCGCGCCATTCTTAACGCCATTGCCGATGCCTACTTGATGCAGAACATCAAGCGCATGTCGGCCGAGGCGGAAAAAAGCCTTGAATTTCTGGAGCGGCAGTTGCCGGAAATCCGCGCCACGCTGGAGCAGGCAGAACAACGCCTGAACGACTTCCGCCTGCAAAGCGGCTCGGTCGATCTGGCGGCGGAAACCCAGCAGGTGCTGATGCAGCTGGTGCAGCTGGAAACCAGGCAGAACGAGCTGATGTTCCAGGAAAAGGAACTGGCCGCGCTGTACACCCGCGAGCACCCGGCCTACCGCACCCTGATCCAGCAACAGCAAGCCATCGAGCGCGAGCGGGAAAAACTGTCCGAGCAGATCCGCAATCTGCCGGAAACCCAGCAGGAAGTGCTGCGCCTGACCCGCGACGTGCAGGTCAATCAGGAAATCTATGTGCAGATGCTGAACAAATCCCAGGAGCTGCGTGTGGTACGCGCCGGCACCGTCGGCAATGTGCGCATTATTGATCAGGCGGAAACAGCGCCGCAGCCAATCAAACCGAAACAGCCGTTGATCGTGGCCCTGTCACTGGTGCTGGGCGGCATGATCGGTGTCGGCATCGTGTTGCTGCGCGCAGCTTTTCATCGTGGCATCGAAACCCCGGCGCAACTGGAAGACGCCGGCCTGCCGGTGTACGCCACCATTCCGCTGTCCGATCAGCAGGGCAAACTCAGCCAGTGGCTGGATGAAAAACTGAAAAATGGCGGGGCCAACCCGAAAAGCGCCCTGCTGGCACTGGAAAACCCCGCCGACCCGGCCATCGAAGCACTGCGCAGCCTGCGTACCAGTTTGCACTTTGCCATGATGGATGCGGGCAACCCGGTGCTGATGATCTCCGGCCCCAGTCCCTCGGTGGGCAAATCCTTTGTCTCGGCCAACCTGGCCGTGGCCCTGGCGCAGATCGGCCGCCGCGTGCTGCTGATCGACGGCGATATGCGCAAGGGGCACCTGCACAAATACTTCCGTGTACCGGCGGATAGCGGCTTGTCGTCCTGCCTTTCCGGCCAGCATTCCCTGGAAAACGTTACCTGCAACACCGCCATCGACAAGGTCGACTTTATTGCCCGCGGCGTGGTGCCGCCGAACCCGGCGGAGCTGCTCATGCACGAGCGTTTTGCCGCACTGATCAAGACAGTGTCAGCAAACTATGATCTGATCATTATCGATTCACCGCCGGTACTGGCGGTAACCGACGCATCCATTATCGGCCAGTACGCCGGCACCAATCTGCTGGTGGCGCGCTTTGGCCAGAACACCGTGCAGGAAGTTGAACTGGCTTGCCAACGCTTCGCCCGGAACGGCGTCATCATCAAGGGCGCCATCCTCAACTGCATGGAAAAGCGGGCAGCCAATGCCTACGGCTACTACGCATACAGTTATGGCGATCAAAACTGACAAGGAACTCCGGTATGTCGCAAGCTTATGAAAAGGTCAGGCATCAACTGCAAGCACAGCCGGCCATCTGGCTGGTTACCGGCGTAGCCGGGTTTATCGGCTCCAACCTGCTGGAAACCCTGCTCAAGCTGGGCCAGCAAGTGGTTGGCATGGATAATTTCGCCACCGGCTACCAACGCAACCTGGACGAGGTGCGCGCGCTGGTGTCGCCGGAACAATGGCGCCGGTTCCGCTTTATCGAAGGGGATATCCGCAATCTCGAAGACTGTCGCAAAGCCTGCCACGGCATTGATTATGTGCTGCACCAGGCGGCGCTGGGGTCTGTTCCCCGGTCCATCGAAGATCCGCTGCTGACCAATGCCTGCAATATCGACGGCTTCGTCAATATGCTGGTTGCGGCCCGCGACGCCGGAGTAAAAAGTTTTACCTATGCCGCCAGCAGCTCCACCTATGGCGATCATCCCGGCTTGCCGAAAGTCGAGGACGAGATTGGCAAACCGTTATCCCCGTACGCTGTGACCAAATATGTGAACGAACTGTATGGCGAGGTGTTTGCCACCTGTTACGGCTTCAACAGCATCGGCCTGCGTTACTTCAATGTATTCGGCCCGCGCCAGGACCCGGACGGTGCTTACGCTGCGGTGATACCCAAGTGGACCGCAGCCATGATTCGTGGCGAAACGGTATGCGTGAATGGCGATGGCGAAACCAGTCGCGATTTCTGTTACGTGGACAATGCCGTTCAAGCCAACATTCTTGCCGCCGTGGCCGATGATCAGGCGAAAAACCGGATTTACAACGTTGCCTGCAATTGTCGCACCAGCCTGAACGAACTGTTTGCCCACCTGCGCGATGCACTGGCCGCACTTGGTGTCAGCTACCAACAGCAGCCCGCCTATCAGGAATTCCGCGAAGGCGATGTGCGTCACTCGCAGGCGGACATCAGCAAAGCCGGCAAACTGCTCGGGTATGAAGTGACCTATTACGTTGGCGACGGCCTGAACCGCGCCATGCCCTGGTACCTCGCCAACCAGTAGCAGCCGCCAACCAACGACGATCCCCCGTAGGAGCCGTCGACCGACGGCGATTCCCCTGTAGGAGCCGCCAACCAACGACGATTCCCCGTAGGAGCCGTCGACCGACGGCGATTCTCCCGGAATGGATTCCATCATGCCTAAAACCCAAACCTTTCCCGACATTCTTCACCACGGCGCCGTCACCGGCACCACCGGTTCCTGCCACGAACTGGTCGTCGACCCGCAGCGCAGCATCCTGATTGACTGCGGTCTGTTTCAGGG
>JBECKT010000177.1:0-24000 GCA_040235405.1 Alcanivoracaceae bacterium | reverse complement strand
GTTAGGAATTGCACCACCAAGTGCCCCACTTGCCTCAAGGGAGAAAGCGCCCTTACCCAATGCGTAAACACTATCTGCCCCCACAGGATTACCAGCACGGGTATGCAAGTCATCAGTCACCACTACCAAGTGCGTCGTACTGGGCTTAAGGGGCTTTAGTGGGAACACCAAGCCACTCACTCCACCGCTAATGCCTGCTGCATAATCCACTCCAAATATCAGCGGCTTTACAATTGAGCTGACTGGCATAGCCGGTGAGGTTGCATCTGTCTCAAAGACTAAAATGCCGTCTTTGACATCATCTGCCTGAGCGGGGTCATCCACCGGGCCAGAAAAGCGAATTACCATAGGCGCGGTGGTAGCAAACCCGTTTAGCGTGTTCATCGCTGCAAAAGCCGGGTTGGCATCAGCACCCGGAATATTCAAAGAACCATCAGTGGTGCCGTTGAACATCAAGTCTGTCGGAAATGGAATACCCGCTGCCCCAGCGGCTGGGTTAAATATCGCCACAGCATCCGTGACTACTGGTGCCGGCTGCAATTTCGGGCCGTTATCACCACCGCAACCCTGTATAGCCACTGCCAAAGCGGCCAAGCTGATTATCTTGTTTATTGTACGCATCGTATCTCTCCCGATGTTCATACTGAATTATTTTTGTTGTCCGGACAGGGGTCTCTGCCCCTGCCCGTTATATCTGTTCCCTGATCAGGTACCTCGTCGACGCAGCGCTGCCGGGTGGAAGTAACGATCGTCCGGTACCGGCTGGCTGAAATCCAGGATTGACGGCTCCTCGTTGTCCAGATACTGAACGTGGTAACGACGGGCACGCAGATCATGGAAAGCATCCATTGCGGTCCACTGGGTCGGCACTTCGTAATAATTCTTGATGTAGGCAATGCTGACACGCCAGAGGTCGCCACGACGGTCGTACTGATCAACCACGGCGATCTGCCAGGAGTCCTCATCAATGTAGAAAGTGCGGCGCTCGTAAATGTGGCGCTCACCCTCTTTCAGGGTAGCTTCCACTACCCATACCCGGTGCAGTTCCCAACGCTGGATATCGGAGTTGATGTGACCCGCCTTGAGCATCTCGTCATACTTGAGCTTCGGAGAATCCAACTTGTAGTTGTTGTACGGGATAAACATTTCTACCGGTTTGTCATGTACCAGCTTCCAGTTGTAGCGGTCCGGGGCACCGTTATACATGTCGGTGTCATCGGCGGTACGCAGGCCGTCTGCCGCGGCAATCGGGGTGTCATAAGCCAGATTCGGCGCCAGACGCACGCGCCGCTGACCAGCGTTGTAACCCCAGGCCTGGCGCGGCTGGATCTTCTGGTCGACGAATTCATGCACCAGTACCGCACCACCGGCAAGACGCGCCGGCGCCTTGACGAACGTCAGGTAATAGAAGATCAGATTGTCGACATCAGCCGGCTTCAGCTTCGGGTCGTACATCTTGAAGTACACTTCCTGCTGCGAAGTCACCAGTGAGTAGGCGCCATTTCGCTGCACTGCCACTTCCGAACCACGGCGAACCACGTAGACACCGCGCCAACGCAGCACATGGTTCCAGATTGCCTGCCTGGCTTTCTCTTCATTGCTGCCGTGCAGGATCGGGAATGGAATGCCACCGAAAGTGTTGTCCACCCCGGTGTCAGTCAGCACTGTACGCGCCGCATTGTCCTTGGTGTTTTTATTGACCCAATCCGGCGCCGAAGTAGTCCGGCGGCTCTGATACACGTTCAGTTTGAAGGTGTCCGGGTAAGTCCGCAGCATGGCCTTAATACCGGCCGGCAGTTTGTCGGCGTATTGGCCCTGATTCTGGTTGGTGATGGTAAACAACACCTTGTCGGACTCGAACGGGTCCGGGTGATGCTGGCCCGCCTGGGTATAGGACTTCGGAATATCGTTCTTGGTGATGCCACCGGCCCAGGCCGGAATACCGAACCCTGTGGCGACATCCTTTCCGTTACCGGATACCTGCGCGCCCATCGGCGTCATGGCACTGGTGCCAAGTCTGGCCGCCTCGGCGGCCGGGACCTTGGCCTGAACGGCAGCAGACATCGCTAATGCGAGGGCGGCGGCCGTACCGACTACACTGATTCGTTTCAGCATGGTTTCTCTCCGTTGCTTTCCCGCCGGGCGCACCGCAGCACGCCCGATCATTGTTATAAGTGCAAGCTCAGAACGCGTACTTCAACGCCAATGAGGCGTTGTTACGGTCGCTGAGCTTGTTGCTGTAACTGTTACCCCAGAAGCTGGTTGCCTGAACACCGACTTCGAGATTGTTGAGGTAGACAAAATCCACACCCAGAGTCGCCGCCTTCCGGTCCTCCATAAAGTTGCCGCCGATTGGAGAGTTGCCGTCTACATCGTGCTGCAAACGAACACTCGGCTTGATTCCCACGCCGGCAAAGACATTGGTGTAGTCCGCCTGCAGCACAGCGCGGTAGCCCCAGGCTGACTCGGTGAGGAAAAAGGCATTTGGGTCGTTCGGGTTCTGGACCAGTGCTTCACTACTGAGAATCGCCGCAGTGGAGTTGTAGTTCAGGTTGCTGTCCAGACCGCTGACAACGTGATCAACACCCAGCTCAAGTACGCCAGTTACGTTGTCTGCACCAAGCATCGGCCCGAAGAAGTAAAGCGCTACCAGCGAACCGGTCAGGCTCTCTACTTCCTCGTAGAAGTAATACTCCTGCCCCTGAACAAGCAGAGTGCCCGAAGCGAGACAGGCGCCATCCATCTTGTCACGGACACAGTGAGGGGTAATGTCCCTGACTTCCGGTGCCGCGTTCGCAGCAAGGCCGGCAAGACTCTGCAGCAGGTTGTCACCGACTTCGTTGATGATCTTCTGCTCCGGACGATACGCCAGTTCACCGGACAGAGAGACTTGGCCAACATTGCTGCTGAAGGTCACGCCAAGCATGTCAACATCTTCGTTGTAGACCATGAAGTAGTTGGCGTTATCGATTTTCTCCGGGATAGTGCCGGCACCAACCAGATCCAGACGAGCACCCACTACCGGCAGTCGAGCGTGGGTCCGGGTATAGAACAGACCGAACTCGGTGCCACCGAACAGATCCGAGAAATAGCGGAATGCCAGACCGAACTGGCCATCATCCTTCGCTTCTTCATCGGCGAGGCGATTTACCGTCACCTGGGTTTGCTCGTACTCATAGTCAACACCGGACTGGCCGTACGTTGACAACGTGTAGCTGGCGAAGGCATCAGCCAGGGCCGGCACACCGGCATTGGCAGCAACCAGGCGGCCATCTACGATGACATTGTTTGCACCCTTGCCCGGAAACGCATCGTGGGTCGACCAGTAGGTGCCGGCTGGCGCATCTTCCGAGTTTTCCCAGTCAAACTGGTAGAAAGATTCCAGCGACAGATTGTCCGTCACACCCCAGTTGAAATACAGGGCGGACAACGGCAGCAGGGCTTCCTTGATTTCCGAACCCGGCAGGCGCAGTGCATTCAGATCGATGTAGTTGGCGGTATTCACGCCACCCTGAATAAACAGTGCCTCCCCCCAGCTGATAACCTGCTGGCCGAGACGCACATTCATCGGACGATCAAGGAAATCGAAATCGGCGAACACGTAGGCGTCAAGCAGGCGGGCGCGACGACCGGCCTGATCTTTTGCTGCATTGGAGAAGCGATCACCGGTACCGTTGTTGGCGAAGTCCGAGTAGCTGGCATAGCGGTTGATGCCGTTATCAGCACATGGCGAGGCGACATTGCCACCACCAGGGCAGGTACCATCACCGAACAGCAGATCACCGCCATCATGACCGCCACCCATAATCACCGAATCATAAAATGCGGTGCCGCTGACATTCAGACCCCAACCACTTTCGAATTCCATTACCAGCGTCGGGCTGATCTTGTAGACCATCGAAGCCAGACCGGTATCGAAATTGTTGTTGGCATCGTTCTTGTTCAGCTGTGTCGAATAACCTTTACCGGCCATCACCAGCGGGTCTTCGGTTGCCGCGAGTTTGGCGTCCTGACCTTCTGTGCGAAACAAGGCGCCTGCGCTAAGGAGTGTGTCGAAGCGACCGGTGACAGCACCGTCGTTGAGATTGAATTCCGCCGCCGACAGGTTGCCGGCCAGCACCGCCCCAGCCACCGCAGCAGCCAGCCGGGTTTTCCTGATCAGATTGTTATTCATATGCAGCTCCGTGATTCTCCCGATTATTCGAATTATCTTTTTTTCTTGTAATCGTCAGCGCTCGCTTTGAGCTTGAGCGCCACCGAATTTTATTGTGCCGATCTCCGCCAGCACCTTTATCCTATTGAAATACAAAAAAACCTGTTTATCCACTGTAATCGGTGACCTGAGGGTCCAGTGCAAAGCCGTTCACAAAAACATTGGCGAATGTCAGCCAAGTACGCGGTCCAGCACTTCAGCCAGATTAGCGGAGCAGTCACTGCCGTGTAATTCCTCCGTTGCCTCCCGCATAACCGTCTGTAGCGCGGGAACCAGCCTCGGCAACACGGCGAGCGCGTTGGCCATTCGGGCGGCAACCTGGGGGTTGACCCGGTCCAGCTCGGCCAGCGCTCGGGTATACAGCCTGTAACCGCCGCCGTCCGGGGCGTGAAAGGCAGACGGATTGCCGTTGGCAAAGCTGCCGAGCAGCGCCCTGACCCTGTTTGGCGAGGTCATTTCGAACGCCGGGTGGTTCAACAATTCCGCTACCCGTGCCACCGTCTGCGCCCCGGGCACCATCGCCTGAACCGCAAACCACTGATCCATCACCAGCGCTTCTTCGGTATAGCGCTCTGCAAACAGCTCCAACATCCGCCGGGCGCCGTGAAGATCGTGCGATACCAGCAGCCGCAGCGCACCGAGCCGCTCGGTCATGTTGCCCGCCTGATCAAAACGCCTGGCCAGCACTTCATCAATGCCGTTTGCTCCGGCAGCAGCCAGTAGCGTCAGACAACGCTGGGCCAGGGTTCTCCGGCCGACATCATCGCCAGCCGCACGATAGGGGCCGGCCACCTGAAGATCAGGCAGCAGCGCCCGAAGGCCATCAGCCAGATCACCTCCCAGAGCTGACTCCAGCGCACTGCGAGCCTGACAGACCGCACCGGGATCAAGCGGCTGACAGCGCTCCGCCACCGCCCGCTCCGACGGCAAGGCCAGCAGCAGAGCCGCGCCGGCCGGGTCCTCGCCAGCGCGCGCCAGCACTTGCCGCATCGGCACACCCAGTGCAGCCGCTTCCGCCACCGGATCCGCGCCTGCCATGACCCGAAAAATTGCTGCAAAACCAAGGCGCTGGGCAGCATCCCAGCGACAGAAGCCGTCATCATCATGAGCAAGAATCAGCGCCAGCTGGTCCGCCGTGTAGGAGTAGTCAAGTTCTACCGGCGCCGAGAACCCGCGCAACAAAACCGGCACCGGCCGAACCGACAGCGGAAACTCGAAGGTTTGACTCGCCTCGTTCAGAATCAGCACTGTTTCGGTCTCGCCGGATTCGGTCACCGGCAACTTGCTGCCGTCAGGACCAAGCAGTGACATGGACAGCGGGATCATCAGTGGCAGCTTGTCCGGCTGCCCCGGGGTCGGTGGAACATACTGCTGAATCTCCAGCCGGTAGAGGCCGTCTGACCAGAAATCGCGAACCGATACCTGCGGCGTTCCGGCCTGACTGTACCAGCGGCGAAAGCGGCCAAGATCCAGTCCGCTGACTTCTGCCATGCAATCGACAAAGTCATCGCAGGTGACCGCCTGACCATCGAAGCGGGAAAAATACAGATCGGTCGCCCGACGGAACTGCCCGGCACCCAGCAGGTTGCGCTGCATGCGCACCACTTCTGCACCCTTCTCATAAATGGTCACGGTGTAGAAATTATCGATCTTCTGATATTCATCCGGGCGCACCGGATGCGCCATCGGCCCGCCGTCCTCGGCGAACTGGATGGTACGCAGCATGTCGACGTCTTCAACGCGCTTGACCGCATGCGAGTGCATGTCGGCAGAAAATTCCTGATCGCGGAACACGGTAAAGCCTTCCTTGAGACTGAGCTGGAACCAGTCCCGACAGGTCACCCGGTTGCCAGACCAGTTGTGGAAATACTCGTGCGCCACCACCGCCTCGACACGCTGATAGCCCTGATCGGTTGTGGTATCCGGGTGTGCCAGCACGCAGGCCGTGTTGAAGATATTCAGGCCCTTGTTTTCCATCGCACCCATATTGAAGTGGCTGACTGCAACGATCATGTAGATGTCCAGATCGTATTCGCGACCATACACCTGCTCGTCCCAGCGCATGGCGCGTTTAAGCGAGTCCATGGCGAAATCAAGTTTGTTCAGGTCACGATGCTCGGCATAAATCCTCAGCGTCACCTTGCGGCCGCTCATCGTGACAAAGCTGTCTTCAAGACAGGAAAGCTCGCCAGCCACAAGTGCAAACAGGTAACAGGGCTTGGCAAACGGATCTTCCCACGTCACCCAGTGCCGGTTGCCAGCGTCGCCCTGCGCCACCGGGTTGCCGTTTGACAGCAGCAACGGGTAGCGGGTTTTGTCTGCACGAACTGTGGTAGTAAAGCGGCTGAGCACATCCGGGCGATCAGGAAAGAAAGTGATGCGACGAAAGCCTTCCGCCTCACACTGGGTGCAGTACATCCCCCTGGAGACATAGAGCCCCTCCAGCGCGGTGTTGGTTTTCGGGTCAATAGTGACCACGGATTCCAGCTCGAACTGGCTTGGGACAGTGCTCAGTGTCAGTCGGTCACGCTCGTAACGATACTGATCAGGGGGAACCGCTACACCGTCAATACGCAGGGATTCAAGCTGCAAACCCTCACCGTCCAGCGCACAGGCCTGCGCTGGTGATGCCAGCGGATTGCGCCGCATGCTCAGGCGTGCGGTAACGCGAGTCAGATCATCGTGAATATCAACGTCGAGCCAGACCCTGTCGACCAGAAATGCCGGCGGCTGATAATCAAGGCGGCGCACCGGCTTCGGAGCCTGCTTGTCACGCATTGGATTTACCCCCGCTGCGCCAGTTCACCGGCTGTTCGTCATGACTGTCGGTTGCGCACTCCGGCTTGTCGATATGGCCGCTGCGCTGTTGTTCAGGCAGATGGATTGCCTCCCAGGCAATCACCGCCTGCAAGCTGGTTTCGCGCTGTTCTTTTGTCAGCATACGGCCATCCGGCCAGCGGCCGAGCTCAACCGAGCGACGCAGACTCTCGTAAACGTCGCGACTCATCTGCGCGGCAACACGGGAAAAATCCTGACTCATGATGATTCTCCGGGGCGGCTACTCCAACCCAGTTTGGAACGGCAGGCTTCATAAAAATCATGGCCCGGTGGGTGCAGCAGTTTCAGCCTGTGGGGTTTTTTGCGAATCGAGATCACATCATCCAGCTGGGCACGAACCCCCTCCTGACCATCGCAACTGACCAGCGGCCGGACCCGATGACTGCGAATACGGATCTTGATCTCGCTGTTGCCATCGACCACCAAGGGACGGCTGGTCAGGGTATGCGGGTTTAGCGGCACCAGCACCATCGCATCCAGTTTCGGATGCATGATCGGGCCGCCCCCGGAAAGCGCGTAGGCGGTGGAGCCGGTGGGGGTGGAAATAATCAGACCATCGGAACGCTGGCTATAAACGTAGACACCATCAATGTGCAGATCGAATTCGATCATATGGACATTGTCACCGGACAGCAGCACGATATCGTTGAGTGCGGCGCCCTCGCCAAGCACGGTTTTGCCCCGGCGCACTTCCATATCGATCAGAAAGCGCGACTCGATAGCGTAGTCACCATCCAGCACCTGGCCAACACGGGATTCGATTTCGGACGGCAGAATGTCGGTCAGGAAACCAAGTCGGCCACGATTAACACCGAGCACGGGCACATCATGCCGGGCCATCGCTCTGGCAGCACCAAGCAAGCAGCCATCGCCACCGACGACGATAACCAGATCGCAGGACTCACCCAGCTGACTGCGGCTGCCCGCCTGGAGGCCAAGTTCGGGAAGCGACTCGGACAGTTCCTGGTCAAGGATGACATGGGCACCACGGCCGTTAAGGAAATGCACCAGCTGGCGCAGGGAGTACAGGGCCTGCTCGCTGTCGGTTTTGGCGATCAGGCCGATATGGCGAAAAGTCTCACGCGGCACCGCGGCACCTCATGACAGAAAGGAAGCGGAAAGCATGAAGGGGAGTGAGCAGCAAGGCAAGGCAAGCCGGCGTAAAACCGGCCTGCCCCGTGCTTTATTCGCGTTCTATCAGATCGTCCAGAGACACTGCCTGAGCATTCAGCCCCCCTTCCAGCACATGCACGTCAATACCGACATTATTCAGCAGGAAAGCAGCCGAGGCACTGCGCCGACCGGTATCGCAGCAGGCGATATAGACTTTTGACGGGTCCAGCAGCCGCGACTTCAGGCGCAACACGTTGAGCGGCATGTTCAGTGCACCGCGCAGATGCGACTGCTCAAACTCGTCCGGGGTACGCACATCCAGCCAGCGGGCACCGGCGCTGAGCCGTTCCCGAGCATCCGCAACAGAGATGGTGCGGACAATCGGTTCACGCAGCAACTCGTCAAAGTCCTTGCGATCAAGCCGCATCAGCTCACCGTCCGTTGCCATCATCACCGTGGCATTACGTGGCTTGCCAGACAGCAGAGCGTCTTCGCCGAACCACTGGCCCTGCTCCAGCAATGCCACCGGGGTCGGGTCAGAGGCGCCCTCTGCCTTGATCAGCACCTCGCACAGACCCTGCTTGATGATGTAACAGCAATCGGCATCGTCACCCTGGGTAATCACTGCCTCACCAGCACGGAAACGCAGTGGCTTCAGACGGCGGAAAATTTCCAGAATATTGCCCGGCGGAATCCGGTAGAACAGTTTCGACTTGAGCAGTCGAATCATCCAGTGCCGGTCGTCCTGATAGGCAGCATTGGAGTTGATATCGAGAATGACATAACCGGCGGACTGGTCCCAGGCCAGAATGGAATCCAGGCCGGCGCTGCTGAAACGCACCACACTGACATCAGTTTTCGCCGTTGCGGTACTCCGGCGCGGCTGGAAATGATCAAGGGGATGCCAGGACTCGACACCACCCGCCAAGATCAGCTGGCAATTCCCGTCACCCTGATCCAGTTCCACCTCCCCTTTCAGCACATACACAGTGTGGTTATCTGATTCACCCTTGCTGAACAGCACTTCGCCCTGGCGATAGTGCACAACCTCCTGCTGTTCCAGCAAACGGTCGAGATGGTCACCACTCAACGCATTTACCGGAACAAAGGTCTGCAACAAACTCTTATCGATGGACTCGCTGTTGGCCATAACTGCTCCGCGCCATTTGCTCCCATTTCGGGGCCTGATTTTGCACGTTCCGTACCAGATTCATATTCCCTTTGCCCGTTTTGTGACAACCCTCACAAACAGATGCGTATCAACGAAATTTCAGTACATTCTCGATTGCCGTGTCAGAGCGGCAGTATTGGCATCGGTTGGCATTACGATCAGATTGCCCCGGCCGGAACTGGTTCGGCACATCAACCCGGATTACCCGCTTGCCACAAGTCTGCCCACTTATCTCCACCTGACAGACCGGGTTCTCATAATGCCGCAACCAGGCCCGGTAATGTTCTTCCGTGACCAGGCACTTACGTGCGGCAAAAGCCATCGGGTTCTGCATGTAATCAGAAATCTCCGAGGCATTGATCGAGATATGACCAGCACCGGGATGGAAGGCAATGAAGTTCAAGCCCAGTGTCTGCAGTTTTTCGAGCAGCTTTTCAGCGCCGGTATTGGCTGAACGAATCTGCTCGTGGCGAGCATCCACCAGATCCCCTTCCAGTGCGGCAATACGCTCCTCCCGAGTCAGCACTTCCATTTCCTTGGCATGCAGGCTTTCACTGAGACGGGCTCGCTCTTCCTCCAGGCGCTGCTCCAGTGCAACCTTGTACTGCTCGGTCAGGATTTCAATCTCGCTGCCATGGTCATGACTGCTGTTCATTTGCTCCTGCAAGCTCTCATTCAACGACATCACCTGCGCCTTGAGCGAATCCGCCTGCTCGCGCAGCGCGGTATTCTGCGACTTCAGTGTCTTGAACTGCATCAGTACTTTTTCAAGCTGCGTGCTGAGAATTTCTTCCTTGGTCTGATGCGCGTAACGCAGCTGGCCGATCTCTTCCTTGTGCTTGTTCTCCATGGTCTGCACACGCAAGCGCAGCTCCTTGAGGGTACGAGCAAGACGAATACGCTCCTTGTCATCCTTGGCAACCTGCTGCGCCTGAGTAGCAGGCTGGACTACCGGCGGCTCGACAGCGGCCACTGGCGGCACCATCGGTGGCACCGCTGCTGCCGACGGAAACTGCTGCACGGCCTGCGCGGCAGCAACTGGCGCCGGGGACGAATCATCGATGAACAGCCCAATCTTGGCGCCGCGTTCTTTCACCGTGTCGCGGATAAAAACGAAATGGTTGGCACCCGGCTTCATGACCGGATCCCACAGCTTGTCCTGATGCCAGGCCACCGGGCATTGACTGCGGCAGGCCAGCTTCACAGGCCCTGCCCCCATGTCCGGCCCCGGGCCACCATGCTCTGCCAAATGACGCAGGGGCACGTTCCAGGTGTGATCAGCCATGCCGTCATCATCGAAATCAATCAGAAACAGCACCAGCGCGACCACCTGAAGATGGCCATTAACCAGGCAATATGCTCCCTTGATCTGACTGCCACCAAATTCCGGAACCCCAACCATGCCGTCAAGAATAGCCTCGAAATCAGAGAACAGCATGCTCTTGCTGACTCCGCGATCGCCGAAAAACAGGATTGCCTCAGAGGTGACGGCCGACATACCCATACCGTGTCCTTTTAATTTGATGGGGTAAAGCTGACGCTACGCGTCAATATGGTGCCGATTATAGTCAAGGTCAACGCTGGCGGCGTGACTTTGAGCAGGTTTCCGAGACAGGCTGAAAAAGCCTGCCCTGTGACGGGCTTTCAGATAGGGCGGCGAGCGTGGCGGGCAGTCAAGGGGGGGCAAATAAAAAAGCGGAAGGGATTACAGCTCGAAGCCGTCATCCTCATCCGCGTTGTCGTCATCGAAGCTCTCCTCAAGGCTTTGCAGCCAGAGGCGGTCATCGAGACGTTCTTCCAGGACCTCGTCCATGGGCGTCTCCTTTATGGGATGGTTGCAGTTTCCACCAGCCCATAAAGCAACAGGCCGGTGATGCATTGCATCACCGGCCTGTTGCTTTTTCATGACACCAGAGTTCAGGGGGCTGGTGTTTTGTAATTGGCGGAGCGGACGGGACTCGAACCCGCGACCCCCGGCGTGACAGGCCGGTATTCTAACCGACTGAACTACCGCTCCGCGCAAACTTGGTGGGTGGTGACGGGATCGAACCGCCGACCCTCTGCTTGTAAGGCAGATGCTCTCCCAGCTGAGCTAACCACCCGAAGAGGCCGCCATTCTAGGGTTTTCGATCTGCCTGTCAATCGAAGATGAAGGATTTTTTCGAGGCTCGATTCCGATTGCGCATAAATCCGCCAACCAGACTCCCTCCTCCCACCAACGCACGCGTGGAGCGGCCGATCGGCCGCGAAAGGCTATCGCCGTCGGTCGACGGCTCCTACACAGCCTTTTCTGCCTGCTCCACTGCCTGGCGCGCCAGCGCCAGGGTCGGATAACTGCCCAGCTCGCTGCCATCCGGGCGGCACACCAGCCAGCTGCTGACGTCCAGCTCCAGCGTGGCACGATTGATTTCACCCTGCTCAAGGATCGTGTAGCCCTTGTTTCCCCAGCTGATCCGGTTCCCGATCATGCGCCGTGCTCGCCGATGACGCGGTCAAGGATGATGTCGGTGAGCTGGTCGATGGTCAGGCTGCCATGGGCATCAAACCAGTTGCTGCTCCAGCTGGTCATGCCGGTAATCAGGCGCCGGGTAATAAAGGCATCAGCTTGCAGCCGGCCGGCCCTGCGCAGGGCTTCCAGCGCATCCATCCACAGCTGCTCATAAATGGCCCGCAGGGCCAGCGTCTCCTGCTGATGCCCCGGCGTCAGGCAGCGCCACTCGTAGACCAGCACACTCATGGCCTCGCGGGTGTCACCAATAATGGACTGCAGCTCGGCGCGAATCAGGGCGCGCAGCTGCTCGGCCGGGTCCGCCTTGCCGGCTATCGCGGCGCGCAAGCGTTCGGTGTTGAAGCGGATCACCTCCACCATCACCGCAAACAGGATGTCTTCCTTGGTCGGGAAGTGATGGAACAGGCTGCCGCTCTGGATGCCGACCTCGCGGGCGATGTCGCGCACCGTGGTACGATCAAACCCCTGATCGCGGAACAGCCGGGCGGCGGCGCTGAGCAATTTGCCGCGCGGCGAATCATCCATGCCGTTGACAATCTGCTGCCGGGTGGATGCCTGAACCATGAGCTGCTCCCCTGATCGAAGGGCGTCATTATTGTGGCCCGCTCTGACTAAGCAAGTGGCCGCAATTAACCACCCCGCCTGATACTCTCATGGAGTGACTTTACAAACCAAGCGCTTGCTTGGTAGCGTAGTCCCGCCCTGAACCGCGGGCAAGCCCCGCTGGCTTCAAACCTATTCCGACAGGGGAATCTATGAGCTCGCCAATTCGCATCGGCTGCGCCGCCGGCTTCTGGGGCGATACCAATACCGCCGCCTTCCAGCTGGTCCGTCAGGCCGAAATCGACTACCTGGTATTTGATTATCTGGCCGAAGTCACCCTGTCGATCATGGCCGGGGCACGGATGAAGGACCCGAATCAGGGCTATGCCCACGATTTTGTCACCCAGGTGATGGCACCGCTGGCAAAAGAGATCAGGGACAAGGGCATCAAGGTGGTCAGCAATGCCGGCGGGGTCAATCCGCAAGCCTGCCGCAAGGCACTGGAAGAGGTGTTTGCCGCCGCCGGCGTGGAAATGAAGATTGCTCTGGTGGAAGGTGATGACCTGAATCCGCGCCGTCAGGAATTTGCCGCCGTTACCGAGATGGACACCGGCGCACCACTGCCGCCGTTTACAGTGACAATGAATGCCTACCTTGGCGCCGAACCGATTCGTGCCGCACTGGCCGCCGGTGCAGACATTGTATTGACCGGCCGTATAGCCGATTCCGCACTGGTACTCGGCCCGCTGCTGCACGAGTTCAACTGGTCGCTGGATGATTACGACAAACTGGCTCAGGGCTCGCTGGCTGGCCATGTAATCGAATGCGGCGCCCAGTGCACCGGCGGCAATTTTACCGACTGGCAGGATGTGCCCGATTACCACAACATGGGGTTCCCGATTGCCGAATGCTTTGCCGACGGCAGCTTCGTCGTAACCAAACCGGATAACACCGGTGGCCTGGTCAGCTGCGCCACCGTAGCCGAACAGATCGTTTATGAAATCGGCGATCCACGTGCTTATATCCTTCCCGACGTAGTCGGCGATTTTACCGGGGTAACACTGGAGCAGGTTGGCGAACAACGGGTGCGTGTCAGCGGCGCCCGCGGCCTGCCACCCACCGACAAGTACAAGGTGTCCGCCACCTGGCCGGACGGCCACAGGATCACCGCCTCGTTCATGATCGGCGGCATTGATGCCGCCGCCAAGGGACAGCGCGTTGCTGACAGCATTCTGAAAAAAGTGCGCGGCATTTTTACCGCCACGGGCATGGAAGACTTCCGCGACACCTCGGTGGAATTGCTTGGCACGGAAACCACCTATGGCGCGCAGGGCCGGCGCGGCGACACTCGCGAAGTGGTGGTCAAGATCGCGGCGATGCATAACAACAAGAAGGCGCTGGATATTTTTGCCCGGGAAATAGCCCAGGCGGCCACCGGTATGGCGCCGGGTCTGACTGGCATTGTTGGCGGCCGGCCGAAATCATTCCCGCGCATTCGTCTGTTCTCGACACTGGTGGATAAAGCCTCCGTACAGGCCACCGTCGATATCGCCGGTGACAAGGTCAATAGCAACCAACCTGCTGGCCAACCACTCGATAGCAGCAAACTGCCCGTACATAACGGCGAGAGCAAGGCCGGTTCCGTTGCCGTGCCTTTGGTAAAACTGGCCTGGGCGCGCAGTGGCGACAAGGGCAACCATGCCAATATTGGCGTGATCGCCCGCAAGGCTGATTACCTGCCGTTCCTGCGCGCCGCCCTGACCGAGCAAGCGGTTGCCGACTTTATGCAGCACGTCCTCGACCCGCAAACCGGCAGCGTTTCCCGCTGGGACCTGCCCGGTTTTAATGCGATGAACTTTCTGCTGAAAAACGCGCTGGGCGGCGGCGGCATTGCCTCGCTGCGGATTGATCCGCAGGGCAAGGCTTTTGCCCAGCAGCTGCTTGATTTCCCTGTTCCGGTTTCCGCCGAGATTGCCAAAGAGGTTAATGCCTGATGAGTTACCGATCCGTATTCCGTCCGGGCCTGTTTGCTGGCCGCAATATCATTGTCACCGGTGGCGGCAGTGGCATCGGACGTTGCACCGCTCACGAGCTGGCTTCGCTTGGTGCCCAGGTCATCCTGATCGGCCGCAAGGACGACAAGCTGAAAAAAGTGCAGGCAGAAATTCAGGAAGATGGCGGCAATGCGATCTGGTTTACCTGCGATATTCGTGAGGAAGACAGCGTCAAGGCCACCGTCGCTGAAACCTTCAAAGCGGTCGGTCAGGTGCATGGCCTGGTCAACAATGCCGGCGGTCAATTCCCCTCTCCGCTCTCCTTTATTTCGCAAAAAGGCTGGGAAACCGTGGTGCGCACCAATCTCACCGGCGGCTTTTTGATGGCTCGCGAAGTGTTTATGCAGGGCATGAACAAGACCGGTGGCAGCATCGTCAATATCGTCGCCGATATGTGGGGCGGCATGCCGGGCATGGGCCACTCCGGTGCGGCCCGTGCCGGCATGGTCAACTTCACCCAGACCGCTGCCTTCGAATGGGGTTGCGCTGGCGTGCGGGTGAACGCGGTGGCGCCAGGCTGGATTGCTTCCAGCGGTATGGACACCTACCCGGAAAGTTTCAAATCCACCATCAAGACCCTGCGTGCTGCGGTACCGTTGAAGCGCATGGGCGAAGAGGCGGAGGTTTCCGGCGCCATCGTCTTCCTGCTTTCCGATGCGGCCGCCTTTATCAGTGGCGATACCCTGCGCATTGATGGCGCCGCCAGTCAGGGCAATATCGCCATCTTCCCGCTGCCGGATCACAACAACAGCAAACCGTTTGATGGTTTTCATCGAGCGGTAACGCCAGATCTGTTCAAGGACAACTGATATGCCGGTGATTGAAACCAGTCTGGATGTCCACGGCGAGGAGTTCAGCCAGAACCGCGAGGCGATGCTGAAAGCCGTGGAAGAATTCCGCAGCATCGAAAAAAAAGTGGTCGCCAAGGCGGAAACCCAGCGGCCCAAATTTGAGAAACGCGGACAGCTACTGCCGCACGAGCGTGTTACCCGCCTGCTGGATCCCGGCTCACCGTTTCTGAGCCTGATGAATCTGGCCGGCTATATGATGCATGATGACAAGGACGGCACCGAAGCGGGTGGCGGTTCCATTGCCGGCATCGGTTACGTCAGTGGCGTGCGTTGCCTGGTGGTTGCCTCCAACTCGGCGATCAAGGGCGGCACCATTTCTCCCGGCGGGCTGCTCAAGTCGCTGCGGCTGCAGACCATCGCCCGGGAAAACAAGCTGCCAATCGTGTCGCTGTCAGAATCCGGCGGCGCCAACCTGAATTATGCCGCCGAGATTTTTGTTGAAGGTGCCCGCGCCTTTGCCAATCAGGCACGTTTGTCAGCATTGGGCATTCCGCAGATCACTGTGGTGCATGGTAATGCCACGGCCGGCGGCGCTTACCAACCAGGGCTTTCCGATTACTGCATCATGGTGCGCAACCGCGCCAAGATGTTTCTGGCCGGCCCGCCGCTTTTGAAAGCCGCCACCGGAGAAATCGCCACCGACGAGGATCTTGGTGGCGCAGAAATGCATGCCACCGTCGCCGGCACGGCCGAGTACATTGCCGAAACCGACGCCGACGGCATTCGCCTGGCACGCGGACTCATGGGCAACATTCCCTGGAACGAACAGCTGCCAATACATGAAACACCACAGTGGCTGCCGCCCCGTTATGACGAGCAAGAACTGCTCGGCATTGTGCCGTCCGACAGCAAAAAGCCGTATGACGTGCGGGAGATCGTTGCCCGGATCGCCGATGACTCCGAATTTCTGGATTTCAAGAACGACTGGGATGCGGCCACCGTTTGCGGCTGGGTGAAAGTTGAAGGCAAGGCCGTTGGCGTGATCGGCAATAATGGTCCGATCACTGCCCGTGGCGCCGCCAAGGCCGCTCAGTTCATTCAGCTGTGTGATCAAAGCAACCGGCCTTTGCTGTTTCTTCACAACACAACCGGTTTTCTGGTCGGCACCGATGCAGAGCAGAACGGCATCATCAAGCACGGCTCAAAGATGATTCAGGCTGTGGCCAATGCCCGGGTGCCGAAAATTTCCGTTCTCATCGGCGGTTCCTATGGCGCCGGCAACTACGCCATGTGCGGCCGCGGCCTGGATCCGCGCTTTATCTTCGCCTGGCCGAACAGCCGGGTGGCGGTCATGGGCGGTCAACAAGCCGGCATGGTATTGCGCATTGTTGCCGAGGCCAAGCAACGCTCCATGGGCATTGAGCCGGATGAGAAAGTGCTCGATATGTTGCAGCAGACCACCGCGATGAAGCTGGATGGCCAGTCCACTTCGCTGTACGGCACTGCCCGGCTGTGGGATGACGGCATCATTGACCCGCGCGACACCCGGCGTGTCATTGCGATGGTGCTGGATGTCTGTCAGGAAGCGGAACGCCGGCCGCTTAAAAGCAATACCTACGGCGTGGCGCGCCTGTAAGCGCCATTGACCCCTACGAATTCCATCAGGAGATAACGATGCTTTTTACTCAGGAACACGAAGAACTGCGCCGCACCGTCCGTAATTTTGTCGAGAAGGAAATCAACCCCTACGTCGACGAATGGGAAAACAACCCGCCGTTTCCGGCCCACGAGCTGTTCAAGAAGCTCGGCAATCTCGGCCTGCTCGGCATCAGCAAACCGGTCGAGTATGGCGGCATGGGGCTCGACTACACTTATTCGCTGGTAGCATCGGAAGAGTTCGGCGGCATTCGCTGCGGCGGTGTGCCGATGGCCATTGGGGTACAGACCGATATGGCCACTCCGGCACTGGCGCGCTTTGGTTCTGACGAGCTGCGCCGCGAATTCCTTGCCCCGGCGATTGCCGGTGACATGGTCGCCTCGATTGCGGTGAGCGAGCCACATGCGGGCTCCGATGTCGCCAATATCAAGACCACAGCACGCAAGGACGGCGATGACTATGTCATCAACGGCACCAAGATGTGGATCACCAACTCCACCCAGAATGACTTCTTCTGCCTGCTCGCCAACACCGGCGACGGCCCGAAGCACATGAACAAGTCACTGATTGTGGTACCGAAGAAAACCCCGGGTATCAGTGTCTCGGCGCCGCTGAACAAACTTGGTATGCGCTCCTCCGATACCGCTCAGGTGTTCTTTGATGAGGTGCGCGTTCCGCAGCGTTACCTGATTGGCCAGGAAGGCATGGGCTTCATGATGCAGATGATGCAGTTTCAGGAGGAGCGCCTGTTTGCCGCCGCCAACAGCATGCGCGGTATGGATCTGGCGATTGCCGAAACCATCGACTACTGCCGTCAGCGCCAGATCTTCGGTATGCCGCTGCTGGACAATCAGGTGGTACATTTCCGCCTCGCCGAGCTGCAATCCGAAGTCGAACTGCTACGCGCGCTGGTCTACACCGCCGGCGAAGAGTACATCAATGGCAAGGACGTGCTGCAGAAGGCCTCCATCGCCAAGCTGAAAGCCGGCCGGCTGAGCCGTGAAGTCTATGACAGCTGCTTGCAGTACTGGGGTGGTCAGGGCTTCATGTGGGATTCCATGGTTGCCCGCGGCTATCGCGATTGTCGTCTTGGCTCCATTGGCGGCGGTGCTGACGAAATCATGCTCGGCATCATCTGCAAGACCATGAACATTCTGCCGGGCAAGAAAAAAGGATAAGTATCATGACCCTGCCAGCCACCGAAACCCTGCTGCTGCGCGAAGACGGCCCGTTTCTGCATGTCACGCTGAACCGACCGGAGTCGCGTAACGCCATGAGCCTGACCATGGTCGACGAGCTGATGGCGGTATTCGATGCCATTGCCACAGACGACAACTGCCGGGCAGTGATCCTGCGCGGCAGCAATGGTCATTTCTGCGCCGGCGGCGACATCAAGGACATGGCTGGCGCACGAATGAAAGCGGCCTCGGGTGATAGCGACGCGCACTTCCAGCTTAACCGTCGTTTCGGCAAGATGATCAGCCGCGCAAATAAACTGCCGCAGGTGCTGATCACCGTGCTTGAAGGCGCGGTGCTGGGTGGCGGCTTCGGGCTTGCCTGTATCTCCGACATCGCACTGGCGGCAGACGACGCCCGGTTCGGTCTGCCGGAAACCGGTCTTGGTGTGATACCGGCACAGATCGCGCCATTTGTAGTGCAACGAATCGGCCTGACCCAGGCACGCCGACTGGCACTCACCGGCGCGCGCTTTAACGGCAGTGAGGCGGCCCGTCTCGGCATCGTTCATGAAGCGGTGCCAGCCGCGGAGCTGGATACCCGGCTCGACGCCACCCTGACGCAGGTCCGTCGCTGCGCCCCGCACGCCAACCGGATCACCAAGCAACTGGTGCTGAGCGTCGGCGAGCAACCTCTGGAAAGTCTGCTTGACCAGGCGGCACGAGATTTTGCTGCTGCAGTAACCAGCAGTGAAGGGGCTGAAGGCACCATGGCATTCGTACAGAAACGGCTGCCCAACTGGGCGGAATGATTTTCCGAGAATACTTTTACCGGAGCCCGTCATGGCTTTTGAAAAAATCCTGATTGCCAACCGTGGCGAAATTGCCTGCCGGGTGATCCGTACAGCGCGCTCGCTGGGCTACCGCACCGTCGCCGTTTACTCGGAAGCAGATAGCGATGCCCGGCATGTTGCCCTCGCTGACGAAGCCGTCTGCATTGGCCCTGCTACGGTCAGTCAGTCTTACCTGAATACCGATGCCATTCTTGCTGCCGCGCAACAGACTAGCGCCGATGCGCTGCATCCGGGCTACGGCTTTCTGTCGGAGAACTCGACCTTTGCACAGGCCTGTGAAGCTGCCGGCATTACCTTTATCGGCCCGCCGGTCAACGCCATTCACCTGATGGGCTCAAAGCGGTTGTCGAAGATCGCCATGCAGGAAGCCGGTGTGCCCTGCATTCCCGGCTACGAAGGTGCTGATCAATCAGACGCCATCCTGATCAGGGAAGCCGAACGCATCGGCCTGCCGCTGATGATCAAGGCCAGCGCCGGCGGCGGCGGTCGTGGCATGCGCGTGGTCACCGATATGGCCGAGGTTGCCGAGCAGTTGCGTTCGGCACGCGCCGAAGCCAAAAATGCCTTTGGCAGCGATGAGCTTATTCTTGAGCGCGCCGTGATGCGTCCACGCCATGTCGAGATTCAGGTGTTTGGCGACCAGCACGGCAATGTCATCCACCTTGGCGAGCGTGATTGCTCGGTGCAACGCCGTCACCAGAAGGTCGTTGAAGAGGCGCCCTCCCCGGCGGTCAGCCCCGAGCTGCGCGAAAAGATGGGCGAGGCGGCGGTGAATGCGGCGAAATCCTGCCAGTATGTCGGCGCCGGCACGGTGGAGTTTCTGCTGGCCGAGGATGGCAGCTTCTATTTCCTGGAAATGAATACCCGCCTGCAAGTCGAGCATCCGGTCACAGAGCTGGTCACCGGTCTTGATCTGGTAGCCTGGCAGATTCGTGTCGCCCGCGGAGAAACCCTGCCGCTGACCCAGGATCAGGTACGGCTTCATGGCCATGCCATCGAGGTCCGCCTGTATGCAGAATCGCCGAGCCAGAATTTTATGCCGCAGACCGGCCCGGTGCTGGCCTGGCGCCCGGCCGAGGGCGATGGTGTCCGTATCGACCATGGCCTGCGCGAAGGCTTCAGTGTCGGCAGCCACTACGATCCGATGCTGGCCAAGATAATTGCCTGGGGCGACAGCCGTGAAGACGCCCGTCGCCGGCTGATCCGTGCCATCGAAGACACCGTATTGTTCGGCGTGCAGGACAACCGTCGCTTCCTCGCCGCGATTTTGCGCCACCCGGTGTTCGCCACAGGCGGCGCCACCACCGCCTTCCTCGGCAGTGACTTCGGCGACGACCCGAGCCTCACCGCGCCAAAAGCAGACGATAGCCTGTTCGCCATTGCCGCCAGCCTGATCAGCGCCGGCCAGCGCGAAGAGCTGCGCGCCTGGCACAGCAGCGATCACGGCGCCCAGCCGCTGATACTGGTCGCCGGTGACGAGCGGCGTACTGTCATGCTGCACCGGGACGGCAGCCTGACCCGGGTACGGGTTGGCGAGCATGAACATGTGATTGAGCTGCATCAATCAGGCTCCGGGCAGCTAGAGCTTTCTCTGAATGGCATCCGCCACCATGTCGCGGTACTGCGCACTGCAGATCAGCTCTGGCTTGATCATCAGGGTCAGGCCTTTGCTTTCACCGACCTCACCCACGCTGCCGCTGCCGCAGTGGAGGGGCCGGGCTCGGGGCAGTTGCGCGCACCGATGGATGGCGCAGTGATTGCCGTTCGTTGCCAACCGGGCCAGAGCGTCAGTCGCGGCGAGGTTCTGGTGGTGATGGAGGCGATGAAAATGGAGCACAGCCTGAAGGCCAGCGTCGATGGCGTGGTCGCCTCGATGGCGGTGAAGGCCGGCGATCAGGTCAAGGGCAAACAAATCCTTTTGACCGTGGAGCACTAGGCGCTGACTCGCTTGCCAGCTGCCGGTGGGACAGTTATGGTACGGCCGCCCCTGCTTTTATAGCGGCCTGTTGCCGCACTCTGCCGGAATACGGTGCGCCTCAGGCTGGTTAGCCGGAGGGCGCGCGGCATCCCGGCAACACACAGACCAACAACTCAATACGGAGATCCCATGAGCAACGCCGACGTCATCACGTTGCCCAAGCTGCTGTCAAAGATGCCCCAGGTACTGGCCAATCTGCCCGGTATCATCAAAGGCTCGAAGATGGCCAAGCTGACCGACAAAACCATGCCATTGGGCCTCGGGCTCGCCATCCAGCGCGCTACCGAGATGAATCCGAATGGCGTTGCGGTAATTCATAATGACACCCAGCTGACCTATACCCAGTTCAACGCCTGGGCCAACCGCATCGCCGATTACTTTGCCTCGATCGGCCTGAAAAAAGGCGACGTGGTGGCCGTCAATATCGAGAATCGTACCGAGCTGCTTGGTACCGTTGTCGGCTTGGCCAAAATTGGTGTGGTATCGGCACTGATCAATACCTCCCAGCGTGGCAAGGTACTGATCCATAGTGTCAATCTGGTGAAACCGAAAGCGGCGATTATCGGTGCCGAACTGTCTGAAGCCGTGGAAGAAGTACGCGCGGAGCTGGAGTTGCCCGCGGACCGTTTCTACTGCTTCGCCGATCAGGACACGCTGGATAACCCGGGAACCGTACCGCCCGGTTATCAGAATCTGGCCGAGCTGATACGCGACTGCAGCAGCGAAAACCCGGATACCGCAAGCAAGATGTTCCTGAAAGACCCGCTCTTTTATATCTATACCTCCGGCACCACCGGCCTGCCGAAAGCGGTTATCTTCAATCACGGTCGCTGGCAAAAGGCCTATGGCGGCTTTGGTTATTCCGCTGTCCGGCTGGAAAAACATGACCGCATGTACTGCACCCTGCCGTTCTATCACGCCACAGGCATGGTGATTGGCTGGAGCTCGGCGATTGCTGCCGGCGCCGGTCTGGTGCTGGCGCGCAAGTTCTCCGCCAGCCGTTTCTGGGATGACATTCGCAATAATGACTGCACCGCCTTTGCCTATGTCGGCGAGCTGTGCCGTTATCTGAATGAGCAACCTGCCAAACCCAATGACCGCGACAACAAGATCAAGGTGATTGTCGGTAACGGCCTGCGCCCGGGCATCTGGAAAGGATTCAAGAATCGCTTCGGCATTGATCGCGTGGTCGAGCTGTATGCTTCCTCGGAAGGCAACGTTGCCTTTACCAACATCTTCAACTTCGACAATACCGTCGGCTTCTCCCCGATATCCTATGCAATCGTCAAGTACGACAAGGAGCGGGAGGAGCCGGTCCGTGGCCCGAATGGCTTCATGATCAAAGCCGCGAAAGGCGAAGCGGGCCTGCTGATCGGCGAAATCACCGACAAGACGCCATTTGACGGTTACACAGACAAGGAAAAAACCGAGAAGTCCGTACTGCGCAATGTCTTCAAGAAAGGCGACGCCTACTTCAACACCGGCGACATGATGCGTGATATCGGCTTCAAGCATGCCCAGTTCGTTGACCGCCTCGGTGATACCTTCCGCTGGAAAGGCGAGAACGTATCGACCACCGAAGTCGAGCAGATCATGGATGGCTTTGACGGTGTTATCGAAACCGTTGTCTACGGTGTCGAGATCCCCGACACCAACGGCCGCGCCGGCATGGCTCAGGTCCGTCTTAACGGCGATCACAGCCAGTTCAACTTCAAGGGCCTTTACGAGTACCTGAAGCGTGAGTTGCCGCCATACGCCATTCCGGTCTTTATCCGGATCAATGATCAGGAAATGGAAACCACCGGCACCTTCAAGCATCAGAAGAACAAGCTGAAGGAACAGAAATATGATCTGGCCCAGCAGGACAATCCGGTTTACGCACTGCTGCCGGGTGAGCCTGGCTACCAGCTGCTGACACCGGAGCTGCAACGGGGCGTTGATGGTGGCAAATACCGCTTCTGATATATCGGCGGCGTAACGAAAAGGCCAGGCAGCGATGTCTGGCCTTTTTGTTTTGTGGCAGAAATATTTTCCTGTGGACAAGTCTGTGGAAAGTTCCACGCACGATAGTCCCGATACTAAACGGCTGCGATTAGCCCCCTCTTGCAGCAAAACAGTGCAAGCACAGCCAAACCAGAAAATCATGCAGTTACGTTGATATCATCATAGGTAAATCAGCTCTCACAGCTAACATATACTGCCATGCTTACTGCTTAGCCAATGATCAGAGAAACGCTGGCCCGGATCCCCCGGCTCAACCTGTTCACTTGTCAGCCATTGTCCACAGAATCTGTGGACAACTCTGTGCAAAACGGCCTGACAAAGGCGTGGAACAGGCATAAAACGGACCGCCGCTACGATTTGACGTTTTTTTGACCTTTATGTTAATCGCCATATAAATCAAATAGATATATTAAAAAAACCGCAGAAAAGTGGCATTTTCAAGAAAAACCCCAACGCCACGGCCAGTTCACTCCCGCCTGTGCAGAAATATTCTGATACCTGGCCCGGTACCCACCGTAACCGCAAGAATTCACAGCAAAAAAAACGGGCCCCAGAGGATGGGGCCCGCGAAACAACACCACAAGGGGTTTGCGGTGTACGCTACAAACTGTTGACGCCTTACTTCTTGCCCTTGGATTTCGCTTTCTCTTTCTCTTCAGGAGTCAACTCCTCAAGGGCGGCCGTGAGCTCCTGAACGCGCTTCTGCAGCGCCTCGACCTCACGTTTGTTCGGGATGCCCAGCTTCGACAGCGCCTTGTTCAGACGCTCGTCAAATGCCTTTTCCATCTTGTCCATGGTCTCGCCAGTGCGGCTACGCACCCGCTCCTTGATCTCCTCCACCCGGGTCTCGGAGATATCCCGGGTCTTGGATTCCAGATCCTTGCCCACATCGACCAGAGTATCGAACAGCTTGCTGCCCTCTTCCTCGGCACGGGCGAAAGCGCCAAGACCAGCCAGCCAGATCTGGTTAGTATATTTACGCAGGTCCAGCGCACCATCACCGATTCCCTTCAGTGAGCCGGCCTTATCCTGAGCTTCTTTTTCCTGCTTGCGGTCAGACATGAACTTGCTCCGGTATCAGTTCCACAAGCCAATACAGC
>JBECKT010000176.1:0-28522 GCA_040235405.1 Alcanivoracaceae bacterium | reverse complement strand
TGCTGCGCGAAGCCTGTGATCGTTATGGTGTACACCTGATTGCAGACGAAATCGCTGTCGGTTTTGGTCGCACCGGCACCCTGTTTGCCTGCGAACAGGCCGGGATTACCCCGGATTTCATGGCCCTGTCGAAGGGCCTGACCGGCGGCTATCTGCCGCTGTGCGCGGTGCTGACCACCGACAAGATCTATCAGATGTTCTACGACGACTACGACACCCTGCGGGCATTCCTGCACTCACATAGCTATACCGGCAACCCGCTTGCCTGCGCTGCGGCGAATGCAACGCTGGACATCTTCTCTGATGATAATGTGATCGAAAACAATCGCATTCTGTCCGCGCACATGGCGAAAGCACTGGCACCGCTGAATGATCACCCGCATGTTGCCGAAGTCCGGCAGACCGGCATGATTGCCGCAGTTGAAATGGTCCGTGACAAGGCATCACGAACACCCTACGACTGGAAAGAACGCCGTGGCCTGCGGGTGTATCAACATGCACTGACGAGGCAGGCGTTATTGCGGCCGCTTGGCAGCGTCACCTACTTCATGCCACCTTACGTAATTACTCCAGAGCAGATTGATCATCTGGCCATTGTTGCCCGGGAAGGCATCGATCTCGCCACCCGTGACTGACCTTTGCACCGGAACGACCATGCGCCGCTTCTATGATGACCAGTCATTCAACATCGCCCAGCCAGCCGGGCTCAGCGAACACACCAGTCATCACATCAGTCGCGTGCTGCGCATGCAGCCCGGCGATGAAATCGTGCTGTTCAACGGTCAGGGCGGCGAGTGGCAGGCGCGCATCGACAGCATCGACAAGCGTCATGTCCATGTGGTGCCGCTGCAGCATCAGCCAGACGATCGCACGCCGTCCTGCAAGGTGCATCTGGCGCTGCCGCTGATCAAGGGCGACCGCATGGACTATGCCCTGCAGAAAGCGACAGAGCTGGGCGCAGCTTCATTCCAGCTGCTTGCCACGGAACGTACCGACGTGCGCCTGGATGGCAGCAGAACGGAAAAGCGACTGCAGCATTGGCAGCAAGTTGTGATCAGCGCCTGCGAGCAATGTGGGCTGAACCGGATACCGGCGCTGCATGCACCGATCGCTTTGTCCGGATATCTGCAGCAGGAACGTGATGGCAACTGCTTGATCGCTCATCCCGGCGAAGCAGCGATCGGCATAACAACCTTGCAACAGGCTGCCAGCATTCATTTGCTGACTGGCCCGGAAGGTGGCTTTAGCCTGGTGGAAATTGAACTGGCACGAGCACAGGGCTTTCAGCCGTTCGCTCTTGGCCAGCGCGTACTGCGCGCCGAAACAGCGCCGGCGGCACTGTTGGCCGCCATCTGGATGGCGCGCGGCGGCTGACCCGAAAGCAGCTCAAAGTTCACGGTTGCGCCAGAACGGCACCGCAATCACCAGTTTTTCAGTTAGTCCCCTGCCCTGGTGGGCTCTGGTTCGACAAAAACACTGGCAGGCGACTCACCCGCCTGCAAGCGCTTGAGCGCATCAGGCTTGTACCACCCCCGAGCACCATGCGGGCCACGCCGGAACCGCTTGTAGGTCCACTGATACTGGCCAGGGTTACGCCGAATAATGGTTTCAAATCCCGCTGTCATGGCCCGCAGCGCATCATGCTCCGTCATCCCGGGCATCGCAGGGTCCGCCTGATCCAGCCAGATCTCGTAACGGTAATCATCGCTGCGCTGGGCGCTGATAAAGAAGACATGGGGCTGGAACCGTTTGATAACCTTGTCGATAAACGCCGGCACCATCACCTCATGACCAAAAAAAGGCACAAACGGATTAGCCCTGCCGCCGGGTTCATGATCTGCCAACAAAGCCATCGACTTACCCTGTGCCAAACCGGCCAGCGCCGCACGCACACCCTCTCCATTGGTCGGAATCATGACACAACTGGTGGCCCCCCGCCCGCTCTTGACCAGATCCTCAAGGGCACTGTTCTCCACCGGCTGATACATAATCAACGCACCCGGATCATGCTTGCCCACCAATAGCACCGGCACTTCCCAGCTGGATTGATGCAATGACAGATAAAGTATCGGGCGCTCACTTCTGATCGCCTCGAACCAGGCATCTTCCCCGTGTACACAGGTTATTCTGGCCAACGTTTCTTCTGGTGGACGAAGCCATACATGGCTGTAACCCGCAAGGGTTCTGGCCGTTTCAATCACCGATTTTCTGGCAAATTTCCTGGCCGCCAGCCAGTTCTTCTCGGGAAAACAGATCAGGGTGTTAATCAAAGCGCTTCGATGCGGGGTCGCAATCGAAAGCGGAAAGAGAACAAAAATCCTGGCCAGCAGCGACGCCAGTCCAGCCACCCATGACAGGGGCAAGCGGGAGAATGCGCGCAAAAACCGCGCCTCCCATACATGCATTTTTTTCATTGCATCAGTTCCGGAAATTGCATGGTTTCACCGTGCCCGAGCACCCTGAAACTGTCATTTTTCATGCCGGCATCGGCCATCGCCTGACGCAGCCGGCGCGGCGGTTCGTCCATCGGCTCACTGGTCAGCACAAAGGTGCCCCAGTGCATGGCAACCGAGCAGCGGGCTCCAATATCATGGTGTATGCGCACTGATTCTTCCGGTGCCACATGAACCGGCCCCATGAACCAGCGCGGATCATAGGCACCGATAGGCAGCAGCGCCAGATCAATCGGGGCAAACAGTTCGCCGATATCCTTGAACAGTGACGCATAGCCGGTATCGCCGGCGAAGTAGAACCGGAAGCCTGCAATATCCATCAGCCAGCTACACCACAAACTGGCGTTCCGGTCCGTCACGCTGCGACCGCTGAAATGCTGGGTCGGCAGACAAAACAGCTCAACTTGCCGGGCGTCATCTTTACCTGATTGCCACCAGCCAAGCTCTACCACGTTACTGATGCCGCGGCGGTGGAACCAGTCTGCGACACCTGTCGGCACATAAAAGACCAGATCGCTACCAAAACGCCGCTGCAGATCCAGAACGGTATTCTCATCCAGGTGATCATAATGATTATGGGAAATCAGGACGTGGGTGATTGGCGGCAGCTCTGCCACGGACAACGGCGCCGGTGTATGCCGACGGGGACCGACAAACTGCACAGGACTGCAGCGCTCGGAAAAAACCGGATCGGTCAGTACGTTGCATTGCCGGAACTGGAACAGGAAGGAGGCATGCCCCAGCCAGGTCAGACGCGGCACATCAGCAATCGATCCCAGTAAATGCGGGTCCGGCTTGAGAAGCGGGAAACGTTTGCCGGGAGGAAAGCGGGCGCCGGTTTCAATCTGCCAGCGAAAAAAATCAGTAAGCCCGTGGGACGGTGTTCGTTCCAGATTACGAAATCGGCCTTTGTAAAACGTCGAGCGAGCAGCCAGCTCGGCTAGACGACCCCGGTCCAGCGCCATTACTGCATCAGACCGGCAATCGCCCGCTCAATGGCATCCAGATCCGGGATCACGGCCAGGTCACCACCCATCTGCACGTACATGGCCTCTGCCGGGCCGCTCTGAACAGGCTCTTCAACAATATCATCGTTACCAATCCGCGACTGCCTCGGAATGCCCTGAATAATGACACCATAGAACTTGATCTTGCCCGTAATGGTGTTGATGACCGCAATCCGCGCATCCGGGCCAATGGCAACCTGACCACTGTCATTGAGCTTCTCGAATGACAGCAGCGGGATTTCCTCGTCACGCCAGTTGGTCCAGCCCAGCAACCACTCGGGTCCATGGCCCGGCCGATCCGGTTGGCGCAACGGAATAATTTCCGCCACAACAATATTGGGCAGCAACCACGGACGGCCATGCATTGGGATCAGCAGCCCCGGAATATCTTTCGGCAATTCGGCCATCATGTTCTCCTAGGTCAGTGCACCTTGCTGCGGATATCCTGCCGCACGTATTCCACCAGAGCCAATGCCAGCTTGTCCGGCGAACCGGAGTAACTGACACAGCCGGTATCACGCATTGAGTCCGGCTGACTGCTGCAGGCACAGCTGTCTGCGTCCTGGGCCCAGACCGGCGCTCCACGCTGCTTCATGTTCGGGCCGGCAATCGAGCCATCATTGCCCATGCCGCTGAATATGATCGCACCGGCCCGGTCGCCATAACGACTCGAAACATTGTTAATCACCTGATCAATCGAGGGTGCATAAGGGCCCTCCCATGGCTTGCCGGTGGAGATAATGCGCCCCGTCTCGGTAAAGGCAATTTCATAATCTACCGGCGCAATCAGTACCGTGCCATGGCGCAGCTGCTCGCCATCGCAACCCACCCGACATTCAAACGCGTTGTCACGGCACAACACCCCAGCCAGCGTCTCAAGAAAACTGCTGTCTATGTGCTGCGCCAGAATAAACGCCACCGGCAACTCGGCCGGCAGGCAATCCAGAAATGCCTTTACTGCCACCGGGCCACCCAGTGACGCCCCGAGCAGCCAGATTCTCTCCGGCACCGGGCCAACCTTGACCTTGCGAAACTCGGTTGGTGTCGGAATGCTGATAGCCGGGCCCGGCGCCTTCAGGGTATCCAGTTTTACATCCACTTTCGGCCGGCCAACATAGTCCAGCATCTTGCTGAGCAGGCGACGCTCCCAACGCGGATACTGCGGTGAATTTCGCGCTGGCGCCTGACCATCGGAGAACAGGATTGGAACCGGGGTGTCCTCCAGCAGGCGATCAAGAAAATCCTGCCAGCGGTCTTCATGATTAAGATCGACCACCCATAAATCCAGATCACTCGAGGCCAGCCAACGTGCCTCGATTGTGCCAGGGTCACTGTTGACGACTACCTGATAACCCTGGCTACGCACCGCGGATGACAAAAGATGTCCCTGCAGCGAAGTGTCGGCAATGATGCCGATGCGGGGACTACCGGAGGTCATGTGCCGGCCGTCTCCCGTTGGCGTGCCAACAGTTCCTGAATGGTTTCCAGCAGCTCACCCTCCTGGAACGGCTTGCCCATGTAACGATCAACACCGATTTCAAACGCTCGCTCCCGGTGCTTCTCACCGGTACGGGAAGTAATCATGATAATCGGAATGTCCTTCAGTCTCGAATCATGGCGCACATGCGATGCCACTTCGAAACCATCCATGCGTGGCATCTCGATATCAAGCAACATCAGATCCGGACGTCGCTCTTCCAGCTTGGCAATAGCATCGATACCATCCTTTGCCGTCATCACTTCGTAACCGCTGCGTTCCAGCAGACGGGTCGTTACCTTGCGCACGGTTACCGAGTCGTCGGTGACCATGACCAGAGGGACACCCTTTTTTTCCAGCGTCTGTGCCGGGGCTTCCGGAATAATCTCTGGCAGCTCCGCCTCGACCCGGGCGCGACGTTCCAGCAGCTTGTACTGGCGCTGCAGGTGCGCGGCACGAATCAGCGAGTGCACATCAAGAATGATCACCACCGATCCGTCACCGAGAATGGTAGCGCCGCTGATACCCGCCACTGTTGCAAGCTGCGGCCCGACGGACTTCACTACCACTTCGCGAGAGCCGACCAGACCATCAACCAGAATCGCCACCTGATGTTCGGTGCTGCGGATGAGCAATACCGGCAGCGGCGTCTGCTGGCTCATCAGATGCGACGGGGTGCGCTGCCCATGGACAAAGTTACCGGCATAATCCAGTTCATAGGATTGCCGCGCATATATAAACGGCGGTGAGTCATCGGCAAAGTAGTTTTCCAGCTCATAGGGGCTGATACGAACAATGCCTTCGATCTGGTTCAGCGGGATAGCGTAAATATCTTCGCCCACTCGAATCATCAACGCGCGGTTCATGGCCAGGGTAAACGGCAGGCGAATGATGAAGCGGGTGCCCTTGCCCTTCTTCGAATCAATCGATACCGAACCACCCATCTGCTTGATCTCGGAGGACACCACGTCCATGCCAACGCCGCGGCCGGAAATCTGAGTCACTTTTGCCGCGGTGGAGAAACCGGCATTAAAAATGAACTGCTGGATTTCCTGATCCGTGAGGCGCGCACTTTCCTCAATCAGACCGCGTTCCACTGCCTTGCGACGCACTGCATCGGTATCAATACCCTTGCCGTCGTCAGACAGGATCATCACCACCTCGCCGCCCTCCCGGGTCAGCTCCAGAGTAATGCGTCCTGCTTCATCCTTACCGGCAGCGCGACGCTCTGCCGGATCTTCGATGCCATGGTCAACGCCATTACGCAGCATGTGCTCAAGCGGCGCCACGATCCGCTCCATCAGGGTTCGATCCAGTTCGCCTTCCGGATTGACTACGTCAAATTCCACTTTTTTACCAATCTCGCCGGATACCTGGCGAACAATACGACGCAGGCGCGGCACCAGACGCGAGAATGGCACCATCCGGGTACGCATCAGGCGTTCTTGCAACTCAGTATTGATGCGCGACTGCTGCAGCAGCAGAGTTTCCGTGTCGCGAGTACGGTCGATCAGGGTTTGCTTCAGATCGAGCAAGTCGGACGCAGACTCGGAGAGCTGTTTGGTAATCTGGTGCAACTCGGAATACTGATCCATTTCCAGGGGATCGAAATCTTCATCATATTCACCACTTTCCAGACCTTGCTGATAGGTGGACATGATCTGCGATTCGGTTTCCACATCAAGACGTCGTAGCTGTTCATACAGACGCTCAATGGTGTTGCCCATCTCCTGCACATGATGAGCAAACTCGGTGACGCCCTGCTCAACACGGCCGCGGTTAATACTGGTCTCACCGGCAAGGTTTACCAGCGACTCAAGCACGCCAGCATCAATCCGCACCATTTCCTGCGGCTGCTGCTGTGTCTGCTGACGACGGGTCAGCTTCTGCGGAGCCGGTCCGGCTTTCTGCCCGGCCTGTTCAGCGGTGGACGGCAACGCTGCAACCGTTGTCGAACTGGTGGCAGCCGGCGCGGCAGCATCATGCGCCGCTGACACTGCCTTGGTCAGCTGTTCGACCAGTTTATTGATACGAACCTGCCAGGCATGCATGCGGGTAAAAAACTCCGCCGGCGGCGCGCGGCGTATGTCCGTTTCCTCGAGCGCGGTTTCAAAGTCGTGACTGACATCGCCAAGCGCCTTGAGCCCGGCAAGGCGCGCACCGCCTTTCAGCGTATGCAGCACGCGCTTGAGCTCATTGCCTGCGCCAGAGTCTTCCGGGTTCTGCTCCCATGTGGTCAGGTGTGTTTCAAGGGCCTCACAGAGCTCACCGGATTCCTCCACAAAAATACCGAGAATATCCGCATCAACATCCGCAGGCAGAACAAATTCAGGCTCGTCAGCCGCAGCTGCCGCTGTGGGGGTAGCCGGCGCTGGCGCAGGGGCCGCTGCCGACACGGCAACAGTAGCCGGCACCGCAGTAGCAGCCGGCAGGACAAACCCTGAAGGATTCGCAATGTAATCATGAATGGCCGCAACCAGCTCATTGGCCGGGGGCAAGGCCTTGTTCGCCTTGATTTCTTCAACCATCACGGCAAGACGATCATGACAACGCTGCAACAACTCGAACAACACCGGATTGGGCTTCAGCGTCCCGAGCGCCAACCCTTCGTAAAGATTCTCAAGCTCATGTCCAAGGTCGCCAAGCTCCGGGATTTCCGCCATCCGCGCGCCACCCTTCAGGGTATGCAGGTCGCGCTGCAGTGATTGCACCTCAATCAGGTTATCCGGCGCTTCCATCCAGGATTCAAGACTGGTGCTCGCCGCTTCGAGGATTTCGTCTGCTTCTTCCAGAAAGATTTCCACCAGTTCCGGATCACGTTCTGCCTGATGCAGCGTGCTGGCCTCCTCCGGCACTTCCGGCTCGGACTCTGCCGAGGCCAGCGAATCCTGTTGAATTTCCTCTACACCAACTTCCTCAACACCAAAGCCGAGTTCCTCAGCACCGGACTCGACCGGCAACACAGCATCGGACTGGTGCTCGTGAGTAACGTCTTCGGCATCTACCCCACTGCTGGCGAGAAAGGACGTAATCGCCTGCACCAGTTCCGGTGCGCCGCTGCATCCACCAGAGGTGCGGACTGAACCAATCATGTCAGCGAGACGGTCATGACAACGATGCAGCAGCGTGAACAGATCTTCGCTGGCAATCAGCTGGCCATTGCCGAAACTCTCGTAGAGCGTTTCCAGCTCATGGGCGAGATCACCAATCGGGCGAATCCCGGCCATGCGCGCGCCGCCTTTCAGGGTATGCAGGTCTCGTTGCAATCCGGCCAGCCCGCTGCTGTCGCCGGCATGCCAGGTGTCCAGCGCGGCACTGGCGCTTTCAATAACTTCTTCCGCCTCTTCCAGGAAGATCTCAAGCAGCTCCGGGTCTACTTCGAATGCATCACCGGATATCGGTGACTCGTCGTCGGATGCCGCGACTTCATCCACAACGGCGAAATGACCAGGATCACCGAACTCGATTTCCTCGATATCCATACCGCCGGGGCCGTCATCTTCCGGGCCGGATTCAAGAAAAGCCGCCAACGATGCCAGCAACGATGCATCTCGCTTGAGCGACTGGGCCGCAGCGAGATGATCCATCATATTGATCAGCGCCTCATGCGCCCGAGTCGCGACATCAAGAAAATCGCCAGTCAGGCGAATGCGCTGCTCTGACAAGGCTGCATAACAGGCCTCCAGCGAGAGGGCCAACTCTGAAATTTCCACCAGGCCTGCGGTATCCGCACTACTGGCGAGCAGGCCAAGCTCATCTCGCAGCCTTTCCAGTCCGGCGATCCCGGTCGGATTCTGCGACCAGCTCGCCAGCAGATTGTCTGCATCAAGAATCAGATCCATACCGGCAGAAAGGAATACCGAAATCAGATGAGGATCGGGCCCGCCGCCACTGCCGCCCGATGCCATTGCATCATGCAGTCGCTCGATCAGAACATCAGCATCCCGAATAACAACCACTGCGCCCGTGGAAGCCCTCAGCCCGTTACTCATGGCTTCGGTCACGTCCGAGATCAACTGCACCGCTTCGCGGTCGACCATGCCTCCCGCGCCCGCCAAAGCACGGGTGTAAGCTTCTGCAGGTTCCGCAATTTCCGCCACCGCCTTGACGCCGGCCATGCGGGCGCTGCCCTTCAGGGTATGAAAAGCACGATACACGGTATCATCGAGCGGGTTTTCACCAAGATCTGCATCCACAGCAGCAAGCCACTCTCGCAGCATATCGATGTTGCTTTCAGCCTCCGAATGGAAAATATCCAGCAACACTACATCGGCGTCGTCGTTCCTTTCTTCTACGGACGCGGGCCCTGAAGCAACTTCAACCTGCGCGCCGAACTCATCCTGCGCCGCCCGATCTGCAATGATTTCCTCTCCGTCACTCTCTTCTGCAGGAACAGCAAAGACATCCGGCACAACGCTGATTGAACCACCGTTTGCCAATACATTCGCTGCATCGCTGAGAGGCGTAACATCACACGGGTCGGGTTCGCGCTTGGCAAAGGCATCGACCAGAGACGGAATAAGGCCATGCACCGCGCGCACCAGTTCGATCAGAATGGGGGTCGCAACGATGGTCTGGTCAATCACCCGGTTCATCATGTTTTCAATCGACCAGGCCAGCTCCCCGACAGTTAAAGCGCCGACCATCCGACCGGAGCCCTTCAGGGTATGAAAAGCCCGGCGAAACTCCACCAGCGCTTCCTGATCATTCTGATTCGCAGCCCAGCGCGGGAAGTACTCGTTCAGGGCGTCAAGAACCTCACCGGCTTCCTCGACAAAAATCTCGACGATCTCGTCATCAATAAGATCGTTTTCATCGCGGGACGGAGCCGCCGGCTTGGCCGCTGCTGGTGCAGCCGGGGCCGCAGGCACGGCTTCCTGCTTCGAATCGGCAGCATCAACAGGCTCATCCGGTAAAACCAGATCAATCGACTCACTGCCCTGTGTTGCAACCTCTGGTGAAACCTGTGCAGATTGCTGTAAATCCTGACTCGACGGCTGCACTGGCGGCAACGTCAAGACACTGATTTCCTCAGCAGCCAGCGCTGATACGCCGCCCGCTATCGCATTATCTGCTGACGCGCCACGACCAAACTCGTCATCCAAAATCGGATAACCAAGCATGCCGACACTCTTGCGGGCCAGATCCAGCATCTCATCGCCAGATTCCGGGTCATCGCTAATACGCTCAAGATAATATTCAACACTGGTGATCGCATCAGCGAGCGTATCCATGCTGCGCCATTCCGGTCTCTCGGATTCTTCCGACAACAGCTTCTCAGTGATGTAAACAACACACTGACGCAACACCGCTGCCGGGCGTGGCAACAAAATCATCCCCAAGCCGCCCCGCACCGCGCTCAGTTTCTCCGGCACATCCGCGAGATGCGATTTCTGCCACTGCGATGCAATGAACTCGACAATCCCATCCTTCGCCTCTTCCAGACCAGCACGGCACTCCCGAATCACTGCATCGCGCGCCTTCTGAACGTGATCCGGTACAACTGCCAGCGCGCCTTCGCGGTCAGAGCTGCGACGATCGCCGGTCATGCCCTGCAAAGTCGCTTCGACATACAACAAGGCACCCGCCACATCCATCAACAGGGCGCGATCCGGCGGCTGTTTGCCAGCAGCAATGGCATCAATTACCGCAAGCTGATCCTCAACCAGCTTGCGCGGCTGCCCGAGGCCAAGCACCGCTACGGTATCAGCAACCTGCTTAAGGATCTGACTTTGCGGCTTCAGTTTACTGCCGTCCCGCTCCTCGTTATGAACAAAGGCCTCCAGCGCATCCTTGACCTTGTTGATCTCCTCGGACAGGGCACCAACCACGGATACCATGGCAGCCTGATCCGGGCCGCTCATCTTCGCCCGCTCGGAACTGATCAGCTCATCGGAGGGCATTGCATCGCTGAGGCGGTACCGCTCACGCACATGATCGATAGCAGGGCCGCTTTTATCACTTTTGGCAATGTAATAAAGAAGGTTTTTCAGCAGCTCCGAAGGTGCCGACTTGGCCAGAACAGGAGCGCCCTCCGCCGCCAGCAAACGCAACAGGCGGTCAAGCTGGCCAAGCACCGATTTGACCGATGTACCTGGCTGAATGCCTCCGAGAGACAAGCCTTCCACCATCGCCGCAGAAACTTCCCACAGCGGCGACATGGCGGCATCACCCGTCACTTGCTTCAGCTTGGCAAATACCTTCGCCATAAAGCCGTAATTGGACGCCAGATTCTCGCCCCGGATCACACCAAGCAAGGCAATCTGATACATCTGTCGGATCTTGCGGGCCAACTGTGGAAATGCGGCATCCTCAAACACCGACACGGGCACATCACCATGACTGGCGGCGCCGGCAAGATCAGGCTTGAACAACGAGGTTTCCGAAAGCAAAGACTCACCGCGAGAGGCGCGAAGGTCATTCAGCAGCGGCAACAATACCAACGGCAGATCACGACGACTGCTCTGGACACGATCCAGATAGGGAGGCAACTGCAGAATCGCTCGCATCAGGGTCTCCTGAGCGTCCGCCAGCTGCGATACCTTGCCATCCAGCAAGGCGTGGGCAAGTTTTTCCATTTCCTCGGCGAGCAGTGCCGCGCCGTAAAACTCCACCATCTGCAAGGTGCCGTAGACCTGATGCAGGTAAGTCTGGCAAAAGCGCATGCGCGTGGAGTCATCCGGGTTATCGACGAAGGCTTCCAGCGCTTGCTGCGCCTGATTCAGGGTTTCCTGAATCTCTCCGCGGACCCAGTCGAGCGCCAGATAGTCATGCCGGTCGGTCATGTCTGCTCCCGATCAACTCTGGCGTCGCCGAAACGCCAGAGTGTCTTTAAATGGCACCCGCTCAAGATCCGGGTGACTCCAGTCAGTTATCTCGCCAAGCCCGAGCACCATCATCCCGCCGGGTGCGAGGCGCTCCGCCATGTGCGTTACTATCTGACGTTTTCTCCAACGCCGGAAATAGATCAGCATGTTCTGACAGAAGATCAGATCCATGTCCTGCATTGGTGCCTTGTTTATCTCCAGCACATTCAGTCGCGCGAAACAAATCCGGTCTCGCAGTGATGGCACAACCTGATACTCGCGCTCGTCCAAACGCTCGAAATATTTGTCCCGAATACCCGCATCCACTCGTTCAACGCGACGCGCCGGATAATTTCCGCGACGTGCCTTGCTCAGCGTCGGCAGGCTGATATCCGTCGCCGTAATGCCAAAAAAATGCTGGCACTTCTTCTCGATGAAAATCTCATTGATAAGCATACCCAACGAATAGGGCTCTTCACCCGTGGAGCAACCAACGCTCCACACATCCAGAGATTGTTTGCCGGGACGCTCCGCAAACCGGGTTACATACTCCTCCACCAAAGCGTAGGAACCGGGATGACGGAAAAAGCTGGTTTCCTGGACCGTCAAGCGGTCTACCAACACGGACCATTCCATGGCCTTGGATTCCGTGGTACCCGCAACCAGCTGCTGGTAATACACGTCATAATCAGCAATGCCGATCTCGCGCATACGGATGTTCAGACTGGTTTCCAGAAACGTCTTCCGCTCCTGGCTCAAGGTCATGCCAGTGCGTTCTTCAAGTAACGCCTGCCAGAGCTCGAACTGCTCCTGCTCCATGACCGGCGTATTTTTGATCGACCAGCGATCTTTCACGGCAGCACTCGACATCATGGTTCCGACTCCGAAACCGGTTCAATCCGCGACTCAAGTCGGCAGGCGGAAACCGGCTACCGAGTTACGCATTTCCTGAGCCATCTCGGCAAGATTACCAATCGACCGCGCAGTGGCGGTGGTACCCGACGATGTCTGCGAGGTAATCTCCTGAATAACGTTCATGGTGTTGGAGATGTGGCCAGCAGAGGCGGCCTGCTGACGAGCAGCGTTGGAAATGTTCTGGATCAGGTCAGCAAGGTTTTTCGAGACGTTCTCAATCTCTTCAAGCGCGACACCGGCATCCTGGGCCAGACGGGCACCCTTCACTACCTCGGAGGTGGTTTGTTCCATCGAGATAACCGCTTCGTTGGTATCGGTCTGAATGGTTTTTACCAGCGTTTCAATCTGCTTGGTTGCCGCCGCAGAACGTTCTGCAAGGCGCTGTACTTCGTCGGCAACAACCGCGAAGCCTCGGCCTGCTTCGCCAGCCATGGACGCCTGAATCGCCGCGTTAAGAGCCAGAATGTTGGTCTGATCAGCAATGTCGTTAATCAGCGATACGATGTCGCCAATCTCCTGGGACGATTCACCCAGACGCTTGATCCGTTTCGAGGTTTCCTGAATCTGCTCACGGATGGTGTCCATGCCGTGAATCGTTGCCTGTACCACTTCGGCGCCCTTGTTGGCGATGGCTACCGCGCGTTCCGCAACGGCCGCGGATTCAGAAGCGTTGGCAGATACCTGGTCAATCGACACCGCCATTTCGTTCACAGCAGCAGAGGCGCCGGCAATTTCCTGGGCCTGATGCTCGGACGCTTCAGCAAGGTGCATAGCCGTGGACTGGGTTTCCTGGGCAGCAGATGCCACCTGTACCGCAGTCTGGTTAATGGTTTGTACCAGAGAGCGCAGCTGGTCAATAGAGAAGTTGATAGAGTCAGCGATCGCACCAGTGAAGTCCTCGGTGACTGTCGCCTGTACGGTCAGGTCGCCGTCAGCGAGGTCACCAAGCTCGTCCAGCAGGCGCAAAATAGCTGACTGGTTCCGCTGGTTTTCTGCTTCCAACTCTTCTTTTTGCTTCTGGTCTACCGCAACCCGCTGGAACACGATCACAACGAACAGACCCAGGGCGACACCCGCAAACACCAGACCGGCCAGAACAGATGGAAAAATACCGCCGGTGGAACGTTCGAACTCCTCACCCAACGCCGTGGATTCCACCAGCAGATCCTGAGAGCGCTGGAAAATTTTGTCCGCCGCCGCACGTACCTGGAACAACTCCGGGGCAGTTTCCAGAATTTCATCGACAGACTGGTTTACAAATTCATCAAACAGCGACGCAATTTCGGCCAGATAATCCAGTGCATCCGGATCCTCAATCATCTCGATGCCAAGCACGTCGTCGCCTTCAATCATACCGTTCATGACGCGGCCGAACTGACTGGCATCACGACCGAAACTGTCTGCCGCCTGCACCGCACCCTCACCACCGGCAAGCACCCGGTCAATAGCGCGAACAATACGCTCTGCAAGCAGCGACTGACGGTTGGCGATGGTGACCTGATCCGGGCCGGCGCCACCATTCACCATGATATCGACCACACCTTCGTATTCGGCCTGCAGCATCGGCACCGTTTGCGATAGCGTCGCGGCCACTTCGTGCAGATCGATTACCGTGTCTTCACCACTCAGGATGACGTTGGCACTTTCCTTTACCTCATCCCATAGCGTCTGCACACGACCAAGCAGCTCCGGATCGGCGTCCGCTTCCTTCACCTGATCCCAGGCTTCCTGGAAACTGTTTTTCGCCGCATCCAGCTGGCCGAACGCCTCAGCGTTACCGGCAGCAGCTTCCAGCGCGTTCTTGGCGATCTGCTGTGACACAACTCGCAGCTCGGAGGCGTAGGTAATGTTATCCTTTGCCTTGTCCGCCTGGATGGCGAGGAAAGTGAAGTTGAATACCGCAAGCAGTACGGCAATACCCGCGCCTGCGTACAGGCCCAGCGTCAGCGGACTACCGCTTGCTCCCCCCCGAAACCTGGCGAGCACTTCTCCCGGATTGAAATTCATAACGTGGCTCCTGGCCTGCCTTGCACTTGTTGTTTCACCCGTTCCCCCACAGCGTCAGCCCGTTCGGGCCACCTGCAGAAACCTCGGATCCTCGGCGAGATGCTCGATACTGAACACCTGCCAGACCTCTCCATCTTTCTCGTAACCACCCTGAATATAGGGCCGTACTGCTTCGTCAATATTGTCCGGTTCGGCGCTGTAGCCCGTTACCGGAAAATGCTGAATGCCGTACACATCATCGACCGTCAGACCGGTGTACAGATCGCCCTGATCAATCACCAGAAGCCGACGACGCTTTTCCTGCAGTGCACTGCTTTTTTCCAGAAATCCGGTCAGATCCATCACTGCCATCAATCGGCCTCGCACATTGGCAATGCCTTTCATCCAGTGATGCACACCCGGTACGCGAGTGTAGGGCGGCACCTGCAGAATTTCCGAAACCTGTTCCAGAGGCGCCACATAACGACCTCCATCCAGCAAAAAACCAATGCCGCTCCAGTACTGCACCACGTCCTGACGGGACGGCAGCTGCAGGGCCCGCTCACGACAGCGGACCGAAATCTCTGCCAGTTTGATGTAGGCAGCGGACGCAGCACTCACGAAGCGAACCCTCTCATCATTCTGCCAGCATCCGCTCGACGGTGCGCATCAGCACTTCTTCGTCGACCGGTTTGGTCAGGTAATCCCTGGCGCCCTGACGCTGACCCCAGACCCGATCAGTTTCCTGATCCTTGGTGGTCACGATAATGATCGGAATATGCGCCGTATCAGAACCCTTGGTGAGCTGGCGGGTGGCCTGAAAACCATTCAACCCCGGCATCACTACATCCATCAGCACCAGATCCGGCAGCTCCGCTCGCGCCACGGCCACACCATCCGCACCATTCGCCGCATCAATCACCGAGTGCCCATGGCGCTCGAGGATCTCCCGCAACTTGTAGGTCTCGGTGGGGGAGTCATCGACAATCAGAATCTTCGCCATAACAGCAACCTCAATTTCACCACTGCCCGACAAGGACAGGGTCACATTACATCTGGACGTGTTCGCGAATTGCACCAAGCAGTTCTTCTTTCGAGAACGGTTTGGTCAGGTATTCGTCCGAACCAACAATTCTGCCCTTGGCCTTATCGAACAGGCCGTCCTTGGAAGACAGCATGATCACCGGCGTATCCTTGAACGCGCTGTTGTTCTTGATCAGAGCACAGGTCTGATAACCATCCAGACGCGGCATCATGATGTCGACAAAAATAATGTTGGGTTTGGTATCTGCGATCTTGGCCAGCGCATCAAATCCGTCGGTTGCCGTGATCACTTCACAGCCTGCTTTTTTAAGCAGCGTTTCCGCCGTACGGCGGATGGTCTTCGAGTCATCGATGACCATTACCTTGAGATCCTGGAAGTTTTCTTCAGTCATGGAATACAGCCTTCAGCCGTCCGCAGTTATAAGGCTTAACTTGTTGTATCTACAGGCCTTTTAAGTTCTTTTGTGGCCAGATAGGATGTTTGTCCTAGCTCAGTGGCGAGTTTTAACACAGTTTCCACATTCAATCCATAACACCTTATAAAGGCTGCAAAAAGCGCCTCGACCGATGGTGTGCCCCGGAGGCCACTGCTACCATGTCAACGCTATCACCGGAGCCAGAATGACAATCCGCCTCGGGGTCGTGATGGACCCCATCAGCAAGATCAAACCATGGAAAGACAGCACCTTCGCGATGCTGCTGGAAGCCCGCCGCCGTGGCTGGCAGGTGCTGTACATGACGCCGGCCGACCTTTATGTCCGCGCAGGCCGCAGCTTTGCCCGGGCCAGCGAACTGCATGTAATCGACAACAATGATCACTGGTATGAAAAGGGTCCGGCTGAAGACCTTGATCTCGCCAGTCTGAACATCGTGCTGATGCGTCAGGATCCGCCTTTCAATAATGAATATGTCTACGTCACCTACCTGCTGGAAAAGCTGGAGCGAGAGGGTGTACTGGTGGTGAACCGCCCCCAGAGTGTTCGCGACTGCAATGAAAAGCTCTTTGCCACCGAATTCCCGCAGTGCTGCACCCCGACCCTGGTGGCCAGCCGCGCCGATCTGCTCAGGGACTTTGTCGCCGAACACCGCGATGTGGTGATGAAACCGCTGGACGGCATGGGTGGCTCGAATATCTTCCGGGTACCGGCCGACAGCCCTAATACCAGCGTCATCATTGAGGTCCTGACCCGGCAGGGGCAGACCCCGATCATGGCCCAGCGCTACATCCCGGAAATTGTTCAGGGTGACAAGCGCATCCTGATGATCAACGGCGAGCCGGTTCCCTATGCGCTGGCCCGGGTACCCAAAGAAGGTGAGCTGCGTGGCAACCTGGCCGCTGGCGGCAGCGGCGTCGGCCGCGAGCTGAGCGAGCGCGATCGCTGGATCTGCCAGCAGATCGGCCCGGTGCTGAAGGCCAAAGGCCTGTATTTCGTCGGCCTGGATGTGATCGGCGACTACCTCACCGAGATCAATGTCACCAGCCCGACCTGCATCCGCGAGCTGGACGAGATCTACGGCCTGAACATCGCCGGGCAGCTGTTTGACTGCCTGCTCGACCAGCTCGCTGCGGAGTAACCATGGCCGCAGCCAGTACCGTCAGCGCTGCCGACCGGCTCAGCTTTATGCTGTTTCTGGCGCTGGCCTTCCATGCCGTGCTGATCCTTGGCCTGGGCTTTGCCCCGGAAGATCCGGGCGCGGCGGCACGCACCCTTGAGGTCACCATCGCCCAACAGCTCAGCGATACCGAGCCGGAAGATGCCGACTTCATTGCCCAGGCCAACCAGCAGGCCTCCGGCGATCTCGACGAGAAACGCGAGGTCACCACCACCGAACAGTCGCCGTTCGACAGCCAGACCATTGCCCAGGTAAACCTGCAGAGTCCCTCGACCCTGAATCCGGACCCGGCGCCGGTGCAGCGAGTCACCCTGACCACCCGGGGAGTGTCGTCACGCAAGGTGCCGGCCAGGGTGGACAAGCCGACCCCGCCCAAGCCATTACCTAAGTCCGAGCGCGAATCGGACGCCATGCTCAGCGAAGAAATTGCCAGCCTGCAGGCCCGGCTTGATTCCCAGAAACAGGCCTACGCCAAACGCCCGCGGGTACATCACCTGACCTCGGTGTCAGCCAAGGCCCATTACGAGGCCCTGTATCTGGATACCTTCCGCCGTGCCGTGGAAGAAATGGGTACCCGCAACTTCCCGCAGAAGGCTCTTAGCGAAGGCATTTTCGGCAATGTCCGACTGGCGGTGCAGTTAAAACCCGATGGCGGGGTCGACAAGATCGAGGTAACCCAGTCCTCGGGCCACCGCTTCCTTGACGAGGCCGCTATCCAGAGTGTGCGACTGGCAGCGCCGTTTGCACCCTTCCCTGACGAGATGCGCAAGAACGTCGACATTCTCGAGATTATCCGCACCTGGCGGTTTGATGCCCGCGAGCGGCTGACTTCTCACTGAACGCTGTCGTGCTCACTTGTTACTGACCCTGTCCACCCCAATACTGGTGCCATGAGTTACCCAAGCCTGAAAAACCACTTCCTGATCGCCATGCCACAACTGGCCGATCCGAACTTCCACCAGAGCGTGACCTGGGTGGTGGAACACAATGCCGACGGCGCCATGGGCCTGACCGTGAACCGGCCTTCATCGTTGTCGCTGGACGATATCCTGGCCGATCTGGATATCAGGCATGACGTTCTGCCCGGCCGCCATCAGGTGGTCCAGGGCGGGCCCATGCGCCCGGAAACCGGCTTTATCCTGCACCCGGATACCGGCGATCACTGGACTGCCAGCCAGCTGCTGATGGACGGCATCCGCCTGACCACCTCCCGTGACATCCTCGAAGCCATTGCCGCCGGCCAGGGCCCGAACCGCACTCTGACCGTACTTGGCTATGCCGGCTGGGGCCCGGGCCAGCTGGAACAGGAAATGCTCGACAATGCCTGGCTGAGTGTGCCGGCGGATATCACCACCCTGTTCGAGGTGCCAATCAGCGAACGCTGGCAGGCTGCCGCCAATACCCTCGGCGTCGATATCCGCCTGCTTAGTGGTGACTCCGGCCATGCCTGAGACGGTGCTCGGTTTCGATTACGGCACGAAAAAAATCGGCATTGCCTGCGGCCAGTCACTGACCGGCACCGGCAACCCGCTGCCGGCGGTCACCAGCCGTGACGGCGTGCCGGACTGGGAAGCCATTGGCAAACTGATCGCCGAGTGGCAACCGTCCGCCCTTGTCATCGGCCTGCCACTGAATATGGACGACAGTGAAAGCGCATCGAGCGAGCGAGCCCGACGCTTTGCCCGTCAGCTTAACGGCCGTTTCGGCAAGCCGGTATGGATGGTGGACGAGCGGCTGTCCACCCGCGAAGCCCGCGACCAGCTCGGCAGCCGCAACAAACGCGGGCCGGACCCGCGCGTTGACAGTCTCGCCGCAGTGCTGATGATTGAGAGCTATTTCCGCGATGGCGGCAGCCCGCCCTGAAGGAGCGCACCTTGAACTGGACTGCGAACGATATCGACATTCGCCTCGACCGCATAACGGCAGAGCTGAAATCCTCCTTGCAGCGACGCGGCATAACCAGCTTCGCCATGGTCGGCATTCACTCCGGCGGCGCCTGGGTGGCCGATGCGCTACAGCAGCGACTTGGCCAGATCCCGCTCGGCAGCCTCGACATCAGCTTCTACCGCGACGACTTTACCCACCGCGGCCTGCACCCGAACGTCAAACCGAGCCAGCTGCCGTTTGAGGTGGATGGTGCCCATATTGTACTGGTCGACGATGTGCTGATGACCGGCCGCACCATCCGCGCCGCCATGAATGAACTGTTCGATTTCGGCCGACCGGCATCGATCACGCTGGTGGTGCTGTTCGATATCGGCCAGCGGCAATTGCCAATCAGTGCCGATATTTGTGGCGAGACCTTGGCATTACCACCCCACCAGCGGGTAGAATTGCGCGGACCCGCACCGCTCGCTGCGGACATTATCGAGATGACGCCTGCATGATTCCCTCGCCGCCATCCGCGAATCTCCAACTCACCGCCGATGGCCGGCTGAAGCACTTTCTTTCCATTGAAGGCCTGCCCCGCTCCCTGCTTGAAGAAATCCTTGATGGTGCCGCCAGCTTTGTCGAAGTCGGCGACCGCTCGATCAAGAAGGTGCCGCTGCTGCGCGGCAAGACCGTGGTCAACCTGTTCTTCGAAGCCAGTACCCGCACCCGCAGCACCTTCGAGCTGGCCGCCAAGCGCCTGTCGGCGGACGTGCTGAATATCGATATCGCCAAGAGCGCCACCAGTAAGGGCGAGACCCTGATGGACATGCTCTGGAATCTGGAAGCAATGGCCAGCGACATGTTTATCGTGCGCCACTCCGATTCCGGCGCGCCTTTCTTTATCGCCAACCATGTCACTCCGCAGGTGGCGGTGATCAACGCCGGCGACGGTCGCCACGCGCACCCGACCCAGGCAATGCTCGACATGTACACCATCCGGCACTACAAGGGCCGCTTCGAAGGCCTCAAGGTGGCGATCATCGGTGATGTGTTGCACTCACGAGTGGCGCGCTCGCAGATTCATGCCCTGAATATTCTCGGCGCCGAAGAAGTCCGGGTGATCGGCCCGAAAACCCTGCTGCCGAAAGATATCGAAAGCCTTGGCGTCAGTGTTTACACCGAGCTGGCTGCCGGCCTGCGTGGTGTCGATGTGGTGATCGCCTTGCGCCTGCAGAAGGAGCGCATGGATTCGGCACTACTGCCCTCGGAAGGCGAATTTTTCCGCCTGTACGGCTTGAACAACGATCGTCTGCGCCCGGCCAAACCGGATGCCATTGTCATGCACCCCGGGCCGATCAATCGCGGTGTCGAAATTGCCTCGGAAGTAGCCGATGGTCCGCGTTCGGTGATTCTGCATCAGGTCACCTTCGGTATCGCCGTGCGCATGGCGGTGATGTCGATGTGCATCAGCGGACAGGAGAGCGGGCTGTGAGTCAGAAAGCACATTTGCTGATCCGCAAGGGCCGGGTGATTGATCCGAACACCGGCCGGGATGAAGTGCTCGATATCCTGATTGAAAACGGCCGGCTGGTGCGCATTGCCGCCAGCCTCGATGCACCCGGCGCGGAAATTATCAACGCCGAAGGCATGCTGGTGCTGCCGGGGCTGGTCGATACCTGCGTACATCTATCCGAACCGGGCGGCGGTCGCAGTGGTTCGATTGCCTCGGAAACACGGGCGGCTGCCAGCGCCGGCATTACCCACCTGTGCGCACAACCGAATACCAATCCGGTGATCGACAGCACAGCGGTAGTGCGGCTGATTCGGGAACGCTCTTTCAAGGCCGGTTTCGCCAAGATACTGCCGCTGGCTGCCATGACCCGGCAACTGGAAGGCAAACAGCTGGCGGAAATGGCAACCCTGATGGAAGCCGGCTGTATCGGGGTCAGCAATGCCGGCACCCCGGTGCAGGATGCACTGGTGCTGAAGCGCAGTTTTGAATACGCCGCCACCTTCGGCATTCCGGTGATGGTACAGCCACAGGATGCCGCCCTCAGTGCCGGCGGTTGCGCCCATGAAGGCCCGGTGGCATCGCGGCTGGGTTTGCCCGGCATTCCGGCAGTGGCAGAAACGGTTGAGCTGTCACGGGCATTGATACTGTGCGAAGCCACCGGCGTACGATTGCACGTGCAGCAAGTCAGCTGCGGCGCCAGCACGGCACTGATTCGTGACGCCAAGGCGCGCGGTCTGCCGGTCACAGCCGATGTCAGTATCCATCATCTGTTGCTCGATGAATCGGCGCTGGAAGGTTTCAACAGCGACTGTCATATCCAGCCGCCGCTGCGCAGCCGCGACGATCGTGAAGCACTGCTGGTGGCGGTGGCCGACGGCACCCTTGATGCGGTCTGCTCGCAACATATTCCGCTTGGCTCGTCGAGCAAGCAGGCCCCGTTCCCGGCCACCAGGGCCGGCATCGCCGGCATCGAAACCCTGTTGCCACTGATGCTGAAACTGGTCAACGAGGGCACCCTGACCCTGCATCGTGCCATCGAACTGCTGACCTCGGGCCCGGCACGTTGCCTCGGCCAGCAGATCGGTCATCTGGAAATCGGTCGTAATGCCAGCCTCTGTGTGGTCGATGCAGCGGCGATGCGCACCCCGATTGATGACTGGCTTTCAGCCGGCAAGAACAGTCCCTGGCTGGATATCGCGCTGCCAGGAAATGTTCGGCTGACGGTTTGCGAAGGCAAGGTGACCTGGTTGTCAGACTGATTTTTTATCCTGCTCTGGAAGTTTCGAATAACCCCGTAAGAGCGGTCGCCCGACCGCGATTTGGCCAGAATCCCGGCCGCTGTGCGGATTACCGCTTCCGCTAGAACAGCCAGATCAGCAGCACAACCACCAACACGGCGCCAATGGCCACCTTGATCAGTATCGCCTTGTCATCAAATACCGGCATGGACGAAAAATCCGGCTTGTCATCACCGCGCGCCATCGCCGCCTTGACCCGCTCTTCCACCGACAGGTCGGCCGTATTGCTGGCCGGCGTCAGTGCCGGTTTCGCTGCGACCACACGATCCACCGGTCTGGCCTGGGCCGCGGTTGCCTTGATTGCTTCCGGCGCCGGGCCGGCCGACTGCCAGGCAAAACGTGGCACCATCAAGCCATTGACCTCAACCTCCTCGGTAAACATCGCCAGCGGCCGGACCCACAGCGCCCGCTCACCATAAAGTGGCCGGTATACCACCACCTTCTCCAGCGTCTCACTGTGCGTCGCCACCTCCATAACCTGATAGAGATTGCCTTTGTAGTGCTTGTAGATGCCGGGTCTCAGGCTGTTCATCGGTGCTGGCTCGGGGTTGGACAACGATTCCGTCATGATGCCCGAGCCGGCGTAATGATCAAGACGTGAAGGAGATGGCACAGCAATTGCTTGATATGCCTGTATCCAGCCGTCCGGAGAATATGTTGTCCCTGTCACCCTGGCACCCCCACAGCGCCGCCGACTATCTGGTCGCCGCCCGTCAGGCCGAGGCCCTGTCGCTGCAACATCTGTTGCGCATGGCGCGGCTGGTGGTGGCGATCAGTAGTCTGGTTCACGCGCTGCAGCGCGAACGCGGCGCGTCCGGCATCTTTGCCAGCTCCGCCGGCGCCCGCTTTGGCGAACTGCGACAGAAGCTGGTGCTGGAGACGAATAGCGAGCTGGCCAACTTTAATGCGCTGCTCGCCTCACTGGGCACTGAAGGTGACATCACCCATGCCGGTAACCGTCTGCTCAGCCGGATGGCCGTGGCCATTCACCAGCTTGGTCAACTGGACGGCTACCGGCAGCGGGTCGCGGCACTGCAGGTCAATTACGACGAAGTAAACCAGTGCTACACCGAGCTGATCCGCTCACTGCTGGCGGTGGTGTTTGAAGCCGCCGACAGCGCCTCGGACCCGGAGATCACCCGGGCACTGGTGGCGCTTTTTCATTTTATGCAAGGCAAGGAACTGGCCGGCCAGGAGCGCGCCCTTGGTGGCATGCGCCTTGCCAGCGGCCAGTTCAGTGCAGCACTGGCGGAGCGGGCCGGCATTCTGGTGGAAGGTCAGGAGCGCTGCTTCGAGATCTTTTCCCACTTCGCCGATGACGCCACGCTGGCGCTGTGGCGTCAGGAGGTGGCGCCCTGCTCGCTGGAAGACGTGCGGCGACTGCGCAGCATTATCTGCGCGCCGTGCCGTAACCCGCAGCGCGAAGCCGAGCTCAGCGAGGAATGGTTCGCGGTCTGCACCAAGCGCATCGATGCAATGAAGCAGGTCGAAGATGCGCTCGAACGTAATGTTGAGCAAACCAGCGAAGTTCGACTGGCCGCAGCGCGGCAGGATCTCGACCGCTACCGCCGTGATGTGCTCGCCATCCAGCAACCCGACCCACTGACCACATTGGCGGATTACCCCGAAAACGCCAGCGTCGACGCCCTTGGCCCGGCACTGGGGCGCTCGATTATTGATCTTCTGCAATCGCAAAGTCAGCGCCTGCACAGCATGCAGGAACAGCTCGACAAGGCACGTACCGCGCTGGAAGAACGCAAGCTGCTTGACCGCGCCAAGGCACTGCTGATGAAACACCGGCGACTGCGCGAGGACGAAGCCCATGCCCTGCTGCGCAAGATGGCCATGAATCAGGGTCGCAAGCTGATTGATGTGGCCCGTGCTGTCATTGCCATGGCGGATGTGCTCGGCTCATCGGATTAACTTATTGCGCCTTAATTTGGTGCGCACGCCCAATAACAACGCACGCAGCCAACCCATGCATAGGGCTAAGCCACTGATTTAACGCGCTGAAGGCTTCTGGCACAGCCCTTGCTTCAGAAACTGGTGACAGCAACCAAGGGCGGTTGCGGTCGTCTCCCAAATCGTTCCAGAGCAATGGCGCTCACCCCACGGACAAAACCGTGATGTGAGCGCCTTTTTTTTGTGCCGCAAAGCCTGAGGAGTACGGACATGAAGAGACCGATTCTGCATCGCTGCCGCCAGCTGGTTCTGGCACTGGGCCTGATTGGCGCACCGGTCATGAACCTGTCGGCAGCCGAGGTTGGCTTTCCTGAAAAGGAAGAGCTGAAGTTCGGCTTTATCAAACTGACTGACATGGTGCCGCTGGCCATCGCCAAGGAAAAAGGTTTCTTCGAAGACGAAGGCCTGTACGTCACCCTGGAAGCGCAGGCCAACTGGAAAGTGCTGCTTGACCGCACCATCTCCGGCGAACTCGACGGCGCGCACATGCTGTCCGGCCAGCCGCTCGGTGCCACCATTGGCTTTGGCACCGAAGCCCACATCGTCACTGCCTTCACCATGGATCTGAATGGCAACGCCTGCACCATGTCGAATGCGGTCTGGGCGGAAATGAAAAAGCACGTGGCGATGAAAGACGGCAAGCCGGTGCATCCGATCCGCGCCGCAGCACTGAAGCCGGTGATTGCCGATTTCCGCAGCAAGAGCACCCCGTTCAAGCTTGGCATGGTGTTCCCGGTTTCCACCCACAACTACGAGCTGCGTTACTGGCTGGCCGCCGATGGCATTCACCCCGGCTACTACGCGCCGCAGCGTGGTGACACCGCCGGCACCATCAAAAGCGACGTGCTGATCTCGGTAACGCCGCCGCCGCAAATGCCGGCCACGCTGGAAGCCGGCACCATCAACGGCTATTGCGTCGGTGAGCCATGGAACCAGCAGGCGGTATTCCGCGGTATCGGCGTGCCGGTGGTGGCAGACCTGGCCATTCGCAACAACGTCTCCGAGAAAGTGTTCGGTGTCAGCAACAAGTGGGCCGAGGCAAACCCGAACACCCATATCCGTGTGGTGAAGGCGTTGATCCGGGCCGGCAAGTGGCTGGATGAGAACAACAATGCCAACCGCAAAGAGGCGGCAAAGATCATTTCCAACTCGAACTATGTCGGCGCCGATTACGAAGTCATTGCCAACAGCATGACTGGCATCTTCGAGTATGAAAAAGGCGACGTGCGTGACGCACCGGACTTCAACGTGTTCTTCCGCTACCACGCCACCTATCCGTTCTACTCCGATGCCATCTGGTACCTGACCCAGATGCGCCGCTGGGGACAGATCCCGGAAGCCAAACCGGACAGCTGGTATCTGGAAACGGCCAAGAAAGTGTTCAAGCCGGAGATCTACAAACAAGCGGCTGAAGCACTGATTGCCGAAGGCAAGATGAAGGCTTCCGACTTCCCGGATTTCAGCAAGGAAAGCGGCTTCCGTCCGCTTGATCACACCACCTTTATTGACGGCATCAAGTTCGACGCCAGCGCGCCGAATGCCTATCTGGCCAAGTTCCCGATTGGCCTGAAAGGAAACGAAACGCCCTGAAGCCAGTTTGTAGTTGAGGAAAATGTTATGAATGCCACCAGCCTTGTCAGTCAGATCAGCGCCCGTCTGCCGGACACCGATCGCGACAGCCTGCTGCGTTACTCGCGCCAGCTGCTGCGCGGTCTCGGCGCGCCATTGCTCGGTCTTGCCCTGTTCCTGCTGCTGTGGCAATTCGCTGCACAGAAGGTCGACACCTCACTGGGCAAGTTTCCCGGGCCATTGGCCGTCGCCGAGCAGGCAGCGAATCTGTATGACGAGCATGCGGCCGAGCGCGACAAAGCAGCCGCTTTCTATCAGCGCCAGGAAGATCGCATTGCCGAGCGTCTGGCCCAGCAACCGGAGTGGCAGCCGACCCGCCGCAGCTACACCGGCGCGCCGACTTTCTTTGATCAGATCGGCACCAGCCTGATCACGGTTCTGGCCGGGTTTGTGCTCGCGTCCATCGTTGCCATTCCGCTCGGCATCGTCATGGGGCTCAGCCGCTTTGTCAGCAATGCGGTCAACCCGCTGGTGCAACTGTTCCGCCCGGTGTCGCCGCTGGCCTGGCTGCCACTGGTCACACTGGTGGTGTCGGCGGTCTACACCAGTGACGACCCGATGTTTGCTCGCTCCTTCGTGGTGTCGATGATCACCGTGACGCTGTGCTGCCTGTGGCCAACCCTGATCAACACGGCGGTTGGTGTCACCACCGTCAGCCAGGATCTGAACAACGTCAGCAAGGTGCTGCGGCTCGGCTGGTTCACCCACGTTCGCAAGATTGTGCTGCCGTCTGCCATTCCGATGATGTTCACCGGTTTGCGGGTGTCGCTGGGCATTGCCTGGATGGTGCTGATCGCGGCGGAAATGCTGGCGCAGAACCCGGGCCTTGGAAAGTTCGTCTGGGATGAATTCCAGAACGGCAGCTCGCAATCACTGAGCCGGATCATGGTGGCGGTCCTCGCCATCGGCCTGATCGGCTTCGCCCTCGACCGCCTGATGCTGATGGCTCAGCGCCGCGTTGATTGGCAGAAAGGAGACTGATGATGAAACCACTACTGGAAATTTCCGCTGTCGACATGCGCTTCACCACGCCGAAAGGCACCTTTGAAGCGCTGAAAGACGTCAACCTGAAGATCACCGAGGGCGAGTTTGTGTCGCTGATCGGTCACTCCGGTTGCGGCAAGTCCACCGTGCTGAATCTGGTTGGCGGCCTGCTGCAGGCCTCCTCCGGCGGCATTATTCTCGATGGCAGGGAAGTGTCCGAACCGGGCCCGGAGCGCGCCATCGTGTTCCAGAACCATTCACTGCTGCCGTGGCTGACCGTGTGGCAAAACGTCGAGCTGGCAGTGAAGACAGTTTTCAAAGGCAAGAAGAGCCGCGCCGAAATGCGCGACTGGATCGAGCACAACCTGGCTCTCGTCAACATGAGCCATGCGCTCGACAAGCGTCCGGATGAAATCTCCGGCGGCATGAAGCAGCGCGTTGGTATCGCCCGCGCCCTGGCCATGCAACCGCGGGTACTGCTGATGGACGAGCCGTTCGGTGCACTGGACGCACTGACCCGCGCTCACCTGCAGGACACGCTTATGGAAATCCAGCGCGACCTGAACAACACCGTGATCATGATTACCCACGATGTCGACGAAGCCGTGCTGCTGTCTGATCGCATTGTCATGATGACCAATGGCCCGTCCGCCACCGTCGGCGAGATCCTGCCGATTGATCTGCCGCGCCCGCGAGACCGGCTGGCGCTGGCCGACGACGCCCACTACAACCACCTGCGCCATGAGGTGCTGCGCTTCCTCTACGAGAAGCAGCGCAAGGTGGAAAACATTCCGGCAGCAGAAAAGAAAGTTGCCGCAGAAAAAAAGCCTGATGCCGAGGTCAGCGAGGCACCAACCCGCCGCGCCGTCGGCAGTGATCTGTAACCGGAGCAGAACCATGAGCAAGCCAAAACTGGTAGTGATCGGCAACGGCATGGTCGGCCAGCGTTTTCTGGAAGAATTGGTGGAACGCGGCCATCCCTACGAGATCACGGTTTTCTGTGAAGAGTCGCGCCCGGCCTATGACCGGGTGCAACTGAGCAGCTATTTCTCCGGCGCCAGCGCCGAGGACCTGGCCCTGACCACGGTACCGTTCTTTGATAACAACGGCATTCGCCTGATGCTCGGCGAACAGGCCGTACGAATCGATCGTGACAAGAAGCTGGTGCTCGGCAGCCAGGGCAGCAGCGTTGCCTATGATGAACTGGTTCTGGCCACCGGCTCGTTCCCGTTCGTGCCGCCGATTCCCGGCAACGACCGCGAGTGCTGCCACGTCTATCGCACCATCGACGATCTCGACGCAATCCGCAGCTCCGCCTTGGTCAGCAAGATCGGCGTGGTGGTCGGCGGCGGCCTGCTCGGTCTGGAAGCAGCAAAGGCCCTGAAAGATCTTGGCCTTGAAACCCATGTGGTCGAATTCGCTCCGCAATTGATGGCGGTGCAGCTGGATGAACGCGGCGGTGCCCTGCTGAAAAGCAAGATCGAAAGCCTTGGCGTGCGCGTGCATACCGGCAAGGCCACCCAGCGCATCGAGGATGGCGACAGCTGCCGCCACAAGATGGTGTTCGCCGACGGCGAGCTGGAGACTGATCTGGTGCTGTTTTCTGCCGGCATCCGCCCGCAGGACAAACTTGCCCGCGACTGTGATCTGGTGGTCGGTGAGCGTGGCGGTGTGATTATCAACGACCAATGCCGCACCTCCGACAGCGCCATCTATGCCATCGGTGAGGTGGCGTTATGGCAGGGCCGCATCTATGGTCTGGTCGCGCCCGGATATGACATGGCGCGACTGCTGGCGGCGCAACTGTGTGGCGACAGCACGGCGGCGTTCACCGATGCCGACATGAGCACCAAACTGAAATTGCTCGGCGTCGAAGTGGGCTCCATTGGTGATGCCCACGGCCGTACGCCGGAATCGAAATCCTGTTATATCGAAGACAGCACCACCGGCCTTTATAAGAAG
>JBECKT010000098.1:0-4786 GCA_040235405.1 Alcanivoracaceae bacterium | reverse complement strand
CGTCACGAGCCCGGCTGCGCCCTGCGTCAGGCGGCGGAGCAAGGCGACATCAGTGCCGAGCGGCTGGAAAACTTCTACCGCATCGCCGACACCCTTGATGAGGAAGGCCGCGAGCGCTACTAAGCTGACTCGCCGTCGGTCGACGGCTCCTGCAACAGCCCTTTCCGTAGGAGCGGCCGACCGGCCGCGAAGAGCTATCGCCGTCGATCGACGGCTCCTACAACAGCTCCCTCCGTAGGAGCGGCCGACCGGCCGCGAAAGGCTATCGCCGTCGATCGACGGCTCCTACGAGGGGGGATCTTTCCGGGGCGGCGCTCCGATTGAAAAATCAGGCTAGAATGCCCCCTCTGAACAACAGGATCCAAGATCATGAGCGGTAGTACCCTGCCCCTGCTGCTGGAACCGCAGACGCTGGCCGCACGGCTTGGCGAGGCTGACCTGCTGATCGTCGACCTCGGCAAGGCACAGGTTTTCCAGCAAGCGCATATTCCCGGTGCCGTGCACCTTGATCCGCACGCGCTTCGGAAAGGCAGTCAGCCGGCCCCCGGCCTGCTGCCGGACAAAGCAACGCTGGAAGCCGTGTTCAGTGATCTCGGCCTGACGCCAAACACCCATGTGGTGGCCTGTGACGATGAGGGCGGCGGCTGGGCCGGGCGCCTGTTGTGGGTACTGGAGAGCATTGGACATCAGCGTTATTCCTGGCTGAACGGCGGCATTCATGCCTGGCTTGCCGAAGGCCTGCCGACTGACATGCAAAGCCACGAACGCACCGCCACCGAGTACAAGATCGAGCGCATTCTTGATCACACCGATATTTCCCTGAAGGAACTACTTGAGCGTCTTGATGATCCGAAGCTCGCCATCTGGGATGCCCGCTCGGAGGAGGAATATTCCGGCGTGCGCGCGTTCGCGCAAAAAGCCGGGCATATTCCCGGCGCCGTGCATTACGAGTGGACCGAGCCGATGGATCGCAGCCGGCATTTGCGCATCCGCAATCTTGATACGGTGCGCAATGAACTGGCCGAACGCGGCCTGACTGCCGACAAGGAAATTATCGTTCACTGCCAGACCCACCATCGCTCCAGCTACAGCTGGCTGGTGGGCAAACTGCTGAATCTGAATATCCGCGCTTATGCCGGCTCCTGGTCCGAGTGGGGCAACCACCCGGATACCCCGGTGGAAAAATTCTGACTATTGTCCTGAACCTTGAATGAGGCTTGCTGTGAATCCTTTTTTTGAAAAGCTGTTTGGCCTGCTGCAACTGATCCTGCCGCATCACCTGATTTCCCGTGCGGTGGGCGCGCTGGCGCGCAGCGAAACACCGTGGATCAAGACCACCTTCATCAACCTGTTCCTGAAGCAGTTCAACATCAACATGCAGGAAGCGGAAGTTGAAGACCCGGACCAGTATCCGACCTTCAATGCCTTTTTTACCCGCGCCCTGAAAGATGGCTTGCGCCCGGTCTGCGCAGACAACGACGCCATTGTTTCGCCGGCGGATGGCGCCATCAGCCAGCTGGGCCGCATTCGTGGCTCCGACATTTTGCAGGCCAAGGGCCAGTACTTTTCCCTGTATGAACTGGTCGGTGGCGATCAGGAACTGGCCAGCGAATTTATCAACGGCCATTTCGCTACCGTGTATCTGTCGCCGAAAGATTATCACCGCGTGCATATGCCGCTGTCCGGCACGCTGCGGGAAATGATTTATGTGCCGGGCCGGTTGTTTTCGGTGAATCAGGCTACCAGCCGGCAGATTCCGGATCTGTTTGCCCGCAACGAGCGCGCCGTGTGTGTGTTCGACAGCGAGCAGGGGCCGTTCGTGGTGATTCTGGTCGGCGCCATGATTGTCGCCGGCATCGAAACGGTTTTTGCCGGTCAGGTGACGCCGCTGGCGCGTACGGTAACGCGCACTCGCTACCCGGCGCGGGATGCCATTCGTCTGGAAAAAGGTGATGAGCTGGGTCGCTTCCTGCTCGGTTCCACCGCCATCCTGCTGTTCCCGGAAGGCAAGGCCGAGTTCCTGCAGGGCCTGACCAGTGACAGCCCGGTACAGATGGGCCAGAAGATCGGCAAGCTCAGCTGAACCTCTCCCTGTAGGAGCGGTCGACCGACCGCGATACGCTCGGAAGAATCGCGGCCGATCGGCCGCTCCTACAACAGATATGGCAGTTTTTCAGAGCTTCCCCAAGTTTACTGTAGGAGCGGTCGACCGACCGCGAAAATCTTTTCGCCGTCGATCGACGGCGCCTACATTGTGGTGGGCGCGTCCTGCTCGCCGAGCAGGCGCGCCGCCTGATCGGCAATCAGTTTCTGGTAACGCTGCGCCAACTGTTCAATTGGCTGCAACCGCACCGCACCTCCTTCCGACAACACATTCAGGCAACGCTCGCCATGAAACAGCAGGCGGGTGTCGAGTTCAAAGCGCACCATTTCCGATTCCGGCACATGCACCCGCCCGGGCAACCCGGCCAGACACAGGGCCCAGCTGTGGGCGAGATCACTGCCGGTAGTAACCAGCAACTTGAACTCCAGCGGCGCGCGCCCCTGCTCCTTGCGTTGTTCGCTGACCTCTCGCGCCAGACGACGAAACAGGGTGCCGGCGCAAAGTGTCTGGAAGCAGGCTTCGGCCCGGGTTTCGCCGCTAATGATCAACGATGCCTCTTGCCCGAGAACCTGTTGCACCTTGCCGCCATAAACCTCGGCCACCTGATGCAACAGGGCGCCGTAATCCTCAAGCAGGTCGCGCACCATGTCCGCAGTGAAACGCTGTTTGATCCGGTCAAAGTTGACAATGCCGATCCGCAGCCAGGCCCGCGGTGCTTCGCTGGTCTGGTTCATGCTCAGCACCGGCACCAGATCGGCTTCGAGTATTTCATCCTCGGTCACTGGCGGCGGCTCCGGCTCAGCGCGCAAGCGCCGCCAGGCCAGCTCGCCCAGCAAGCGCAGACCGAGCAGGCTCAGTGCCACCAGCACAAAACGGGTTTCCAGGTTCCGGCCACGCTCGGCGTCAACCGGATGTGGCCAGACCACCGCCGTGCCGACCAGGGTGTGGTCATCGATCCGCACTGGCCGGCTCACCGACATGCCGGGCGCCGCACTTTCGCCGGCACTGGCCAGCACACGATCAGCGTGATTGCGAATTTCCACCCGCGCCACCAGATCCAGATCGGCCGTCTGCGAAGCCATAACGTTGAGGCTGACCAGATTGCCAGAGGCCAGATATTCCGCCGCGCCAGTCGCCAGCTGCTGGGCCAGCGCCTCGGCGGATTGCCGCTGGCTCTGCTCCATCGCCATGCGCGAGTGCTCAAGAAAGTAAACGCCGACCACCACCGCCATCAGCAGCATCAGCATCAGCTCACGAATCAGCTGCTGTTCCTGTTGCCACCAGTTGCGCCAGTCGATCCTGTCTGCGGGCATGCCCGACCCTCCGGTTATGCCGCGCAGTATAGCAGCAGCGCCCGGCGCGGCACGCTATACTGTGCGCCACCTTCCGAGGAGACCGGCTGTGCGCGAGATTATTCTGATTCAGGTAACCGGTGGTGACCGGCCCGGCTTGACCGCTGCCTTTACCCGCATTCTCGCCCAGTATCAGCTGAATATCCTCGATATCGGCCAGGCGGTGATTCACGATTCGCTGTCGCTTGGCATCCTGATCGAAGTGCCACCGGGCCGGGAAACCTCGCCGGTACTGAAAGACCTGCTGTTCGAGGCCCACAAGCTGAATATCTCGGTCCGCTTCCGGCCGATTGATCATGATCGCTACGAGGAGTGGGTATCCGGTCAGGGTAAGGACCGCTACATCATTACCCTGCTGGCACGAAAAATCACCGCTGAGCAACTTAGTGACGTTACAGCGGTGGTGGCCGTCAACCAGCTTAATATCGACAGCATTAATCGCCTGTCCGGTCGCGTGCACCTGGAAGGCGAGTACGTCGATGAGGATGCCCGCGCCTGCATCGAGATTTCCGTACGCGGTGAACCCGCCAGCAGCGAAGCCATGCGCGCCGAATTCCTGCGCATCGCTAACGAGCGCAATGTCGATATTGCATTCCAGAAAGACACTGCCTTCCGCCGTAACCGGCGACTGGTCGCATTCGACATGGATTCCACCCTGATCGAGTCGGAAGTGATTGACGAGCTGGCCCGCGAGGCCGGCGTTGGCGAGCAGGTGTCGGAAATTACCGAGCGGGCCATGCGCGGCGAACTGGATTTCAACGAAAGTTTCCGCCGCCGGGTTGCCCTGCTGGAGGGCCTGGATGAAGCCGCGCTGGAACGGGTGCGTGCACGGCTGAAGCTGACCGAAGGCGCCGAGCGACTGATCGCCACCTTGAAAGCACTGGGTTACCGCACTGCGATTCTGTCCGGCGGCTTTACCTGGTTTGGCAAATATCTGCAGCAGCGCCTCGGCATTGATCATGTCCATGCCAACGAGCTGGAGATCAAGAACGGCAAGGTTACCGGCCGGGTTGCCGGGCCGATCGTTAACGGCCAGCGCAAGGCGGAACTGTTGCGCGAAATTGCCACTCAGGAAGGCATCAGTCTGGAGCAGGTAATTGCGGTGGGTGATGGCGCCAACGATTTGCCCATGCTCGGCATTGCCGGCCTGGGCATCGCTTTCCGCGCCAAGCCGCTGGTCAAGGAAACCGCCAAACAGGCGATCTCGACGCTGGGTCTCGACGGTATTCTGTATCTGATCGGAGTGCGTGACCGGGATCAGGCTGAGCTGCTGGCATCCGGCAGCGCGGAATAACCCGCCGCTTCAAAGCCTCTGAACACCCTGTAGGAG
>JBECKT010000143.1:0-3954 GCA_040235405.1 Alcanivoracaceae bacterium | reverse complement strand
GCATCAAACTTCATATCCTTGCGCTTGCGCTGCAGCTTTTCCGGGCCGTGCAGCTGGGCGTCGGGGAAGGCGGCTTTGGCATCAGCGGCATAGACATGATGGAACAGGTTCGGGCAGATGATGTGGCGCACCGGGCCGATCGCTTCGATCTCGCGGCGCAGCTCATCAGACACCGGCACAGGGGAGTGCAGCACCAGCGCGCCCGAAGCCAGCCGGATCACTGTCATGCGGGTGCCCAGATGCAGGCCGATAAAGCGATGCGGAATGCTGGTAATCCACAGATTGGCGGCAACGGGATGCAGTTCGGCCATAACGGTTCTCTCCGGTTATTGAAGCGCTTTCTCGATCATTGGCAGGCGATCCTGACCAAAGAACATTTCACCATCGATGTATATCGTCGGTGCGCCGAAGTCGAAGAAGCATTCAATGGTTTTGCTCATGGAACTGTCCTGTTCAGAAATTTGGCCGCAGATCTTGCGGCGGCTTACGCCCAGTTTTCCAACCGCAAGCCGGGCACGCGGGAGAATTCCCTCTCGTTGTTGGTCACCAGCGTCATGCCGGCGGACAAGGCATGTGCGGCAATCCAGAGATCGTTATTGCCAATCAACTTACCGCTTGCCGCAAGGTCTGCGCGCAGGGTGCCGTAACGGAGGCCGGCCTGATCCGGCAATGGCAGTACCGGTACCAGCGCCCGAAACTCATCCAGCAGACCAGTTGCCCGGCTACGCTGCTGACTGCGAGCGGCGCCATACTGCAGCTCGCCCCAAGTGATCACCGAGATGAATGCTTCGTCGGCACGCAATGCCTCGAAACGGCGGGCCACCGATTCCGGTCGCACTTTCTGGATGTAGATGCAGATGTTGGTGTCGAGCAAATAAGGCGCCATCAGTCCAACGACTCCCTGTCCTGCGGCAGGCCATCGTCACGACCTTCGACAAGGTAGTCAGCAGGACATTCCGCCAGTGCATCGAAGGCCCGACGCAGCCCTTTTGAGGGCTCCCGCAGGACGATCTCGTCTCCACGACGGAAGATCTCCACTTCGTCACAGTTGAAGCGGAATTCCTTCGGCAAGCGCACGGCCTGACTGTTACCGGAACGGAAGATGCGGGCAGTGGACATGGTAGCTCCATGACGTATATACATATCCGTATATACGTCATGGAGCTGCCCCGCGTCAAGGCACCCCCGGGCTTGAGGCAGCGCTCTCGTTCAGCTGCAACTACCCCGGCAGAAGATACAGTCCGCCTCCGATCACGACGGCAACCACCAGCACCCGGCCAATGCCCCAATCGAGTTTCAGCAGCGCAAACAGGGCGCCGGCAAACAGGCCCAGTGACAGAAAATTGACCGAGTCCGGGCGAGGCAGATTCAGGCCAATGCCTGCGACTTTAATCAGTACATGCTCGGCAAACAGCACATGGCTGCAGAACCACAGGGCCAGACTGGCGATCACGCCAAGCACCGCAGCGGTAATACCACGCAATGCTCCAGCGATAGCCAGATTGTGGCGCAGCTGTTCTACATAAGGCGCGCCGGCAAAAACAAAAATGAAGCAGGGCACGAATACCATCCAGGTGGTCACCAGCGAGCCGAGCAGAGCGGCAACCGGGGCGGAAAATGGCGCGGCATCACGAAATGCCGCCATGAAGCCGACAAACTGCACCACCTGAATCAGCGGCCCGGGCGTGCTTTCTGCCATGCCGAGGCCATCAAGCATTTCACCGGGCAGCAGCCATTGATAAACATCAACGGCCTGCTGCGCGATATAGGCCAGCACCGAATAGGCGCCGCCAAAGGTGACCACCGCAACCTTGCCGAAAAACAGCGCTTCGCTAACCAGCACATGATCACTGCCGAAGGAGGGCAACAGCAGCAGTAGCGGCAGCGCCCAGATGACGCTGCCGAGTAACAGCGTGCCCAGGGCTTTTGTCTTGCTTGCCGGTTCGGGTCGCCAGCTTTCGGCTGGCAGCAGCGAGCCGCCCAACCACGCAGGGCGCTGCTTCGACCACCACCAGCCGGTGAAAGCGGCGGCGGCAATGATCAGCGGGAAGGGCAAATCGAATACAGCGATGGCAGCAAAGGACAGCGCCGCAATCACCGCAAGCGGCCTCGTTATCAGTGCCTTGCCGGCGATTTTCTTTACCGCCAGCAACACCAGCGCCAGCACCGCCGCTTTCAGGCCGAAGAACAGCGCAGCGACAAGAGCAACATCCAGCAAGTAGGCGTACAGAAACGACAGTGCAAGGATGGCGATAAAGCCGGGCAGGATAAACAGGATGCCGGCAATCAGCCCGCCGCGCACACCGTGCAGCAGCCAACCGAGATAGGTGGCCAACTGTTGCGCCTCCGGGCCGGGCAATAACATGCAGAAATTGAGCGCGTGCATAAAGCGCTGCTCATCGACCCAGCGCTTTTCTTCCACCACTATTCGATGCATTACCGCAATCTGGCCGGCGGGGCCGCCGAAAGACAACAGCGCCACACGTAGCCAGACGTGGAAGGCTTGACGCAGTGAAGGCGAACACCCTGCCATGCAATCTCCTGCGGGAGTGGCCGCGATTTGCCAGCAATCGACAACCTGGCCCTTCCGTACCGCACGCTCCCGGGGCGAAATCGCCACTCGAGCTCTGTGAGCTTGTACCTATGCTATTTGCCGACTACGGAGCGGGCGATGATTTCTTTCATGATCTCGCTGGTGCCACCATAAATGCGCTGGATGCGGGCATCCACATAGTCACGGGAAATCGGGTACTCCTGCATGTAGCCGTAGCCACCGAACAGCTGCAGACACTCGTCGGCCACCTTGCCCTGCAGCTCGGTGGCGGTGAGCTTGGCAATCGACGCATTTACCGTGCTCAGCTTGCCCTGGTCATATTCATTGGTGCACTGGGTGGTAAACGCGCGATTAACGGCAATCTGCGCCTGCAGCTCAGCGAGTTTGAAACGGGTGTTCTGGAACTGCGATACCGACACACCAAACGCCTTGCGCTCCTGCACGTAAGCAACGGTCCGCTCGAGCATGCCCTCGCAGGCCGCGACAGCACCCAGCGCCAGAATCAGGCGCTCGCGCGGTAGCTCGTTCATCAGATTGGCAAAACCACGGCCCTCGCCGCTGAGAACTTGTTCAGCGCCGACACGGACATTTTCAAAAAACAGTTCGGAGGTGTCAGCGCAGTGGTGGCCCATCTTTTCCAGATTGCGGCCACGAGCAAAGCCAGGCAACGAAGTGTCGACCGTGAACAGGGTAATCCCCTTCGAGCCGGCATTCGGATCGGTTTTGCAGGCCAGCACAATCACATCGCAATGCTGGCCATTGGTGATAAAGGTTTTCTGGCCGTTGATAACGTAATCATTGCCATCTTTTTCGGCACGTGTCTTCATGCCCTGCAAGTCAGAACCGGCACCCGGCTCGGTCATGCCGATGGCACCGACTGCTTCACCGGTGACCATTTTCGGCAACCATTTCTGTTTCTGCTCTTCCGTGCCCAGATGCAGGATATAGGGCGCAACGATGTCGGAATGCACCGACAGGTTCGACGCCAGGCCACCAAACCCGGCCCGCGATGCTTCCTCAACCACAATGGCAGACAGGCGGAAACTGGCACCAAAACCGCCGTACTGTTCCGGCACGTCAACACAAAGAAAGCCGTTCTCGCCCAACTTGCTCCAGACTTCCCGTGGCAGGATTTCTTCCTTCTCCCAGCGGGTATAGTGGGGCGCGATTTCCTTCTCCATAAACTTGCGGACATTTTCGCGGAACAGGTCGATTTCGGCCTGATCAAGTTGTACTGCCTGACTCATGGAGTTCTCCAGAGGATTGGGTCGCCGGGATGGCGAGGTGGCGGTATTGTATACAATTTTTTGTGGGGGGAGGACCAGCTGGTCATCTTCAGGGTTCCCCGCGTCCCCTGTAGGAGCGGTCGACCGACCGCGAAAGCCTTTCGAGATTCGCGG
>JBECKT010000137.1:0-15988 GCA_040235405.1 Alcanivoracaceae bacterium | reverse complement strand
CGATTCTTCTGGTGTGGATCGCGGCCGGTCGGCCGCTCCTACAAGTTGTTCAGAGGTTCCTCAGGCACATTCCCCGGCGTACTGACGTAATTGCGTCAGCAGCAGATCGTTGATCCGCTCGGGTTTTTCCAGCTGCAAAAAGTGACCGGCCCCGGCGATTTTTTCCACTCGCAACCCGGCAGGAAAGTCTTTCCTGTTCACGGTATGGTCAAGTAGCCGCGGACTCATGCAACCATCCTGCTCGCCGAGCAACACCATAGTGGGTACCTTGACCGGCAGTGCCAGCCAGCCACGCGCTTCGCGATGTGCTTCAGTCCAGATTTTCGGCAAATGCCGGTACCAGCCCAGCGCGGCAGTCAACACGCCGGGCTGGGCCAGCGTGCGACGCGCCTCATCCAGATAGTCGCCACCATCCCAGCCAGGCGACCAGCGTTTCCACAACCATTCCACCCCGGCCAGACCATCCCGGCGCAGTACCCATTCCGGCACCAGCGGTAACTGGAAAAATTCCATATAGCCACTTAACAGAAGTTGCTCCGGCACTTTCAGCACGGCGGAGGGCAAGCGTTTCAGTGGCGGAATCGCCAGCATGGTGCAACTGCTGAACAAATCCGGCGAGCGCGCAGCGGCAAGATAGGCCACCACCGCGCCCCAGTCATGGCCGACCAGATGTACACAACCGCCGAGCTGACTGGCAAAAGCACAGACATCTTCCACTGCCGCGCGCAACGAATAATCGCCATCCTTCGGCTTGCAACCCGGTGCATAGCCACGTAGCGCCGGTGCGATGGCACAGTAGCCGGCATCGGCCAGTGCCTGAATCTGATGGCGCCAGTTGCGATAGCTGTCAGGAAAGCCATGCAACAATAATACCGGCTCTCCTTCCCCGGCCATCAGGGCCGGGAAACGCAGGTCATTGTGGATCAGTTCAACCTGTTTCATTTTATTCCTCCGTGCTGTTGAACAGTTGCTCAACAGTCATCTCAAGCGGTGCCGTCCAACCACTGCGTGCTTCGGCGCAGCGAGCCGCCAACAGCGGCTCCCAGGGCCGATTATGCTGCTCTCCAACCCGCAAGGCCTCACGCGTCGCCCACGGCAGCATATCTATCAGTTCAGTCAATGTCAGAGTACTCAGATCCCGGCCAAGAACAAACTCTCCGTCTTCCGTACGCCGCATCAGGCGCAGACCCATCAACAGGTTGCGAAACTCCTCCCAGTGACTGGCGCCGGCCAGGTTCAGCACCCGGCGCACCTCCCGCACCCTGAGCACCCGGCCCTGCTGCTGCCGGCGCCAGAGAATTTCCAGTAACCGCAACAATGACTGCAGACGCGGCAGGGAACTGCGGTATTCACCGAACACCACCAGCACCCGCACCAGTTCGGCGCCACCAAGGACGATATTCCAGGAAATAAACAACCAGAGCAGGAACAGCGGCACCGCAGCGAACGCACCGTAAACCACTTCATAGGACGGCGACATCCTGATAAACAGGGTGAAGCCACCCTTGGCCAGCTCGAACAGGCAGGCCGCAACAAAGCCGCCAATCAATCCCTGCCGTACCGGCACATAACAGTTCGGCACCACCACGTACATCAGCGTCAACGCCAGTGTCATAAACAGCAATGGCAGCAACGACAGCCACAGTCTCATGCCACCCAGCAGCTCCACTGTATCGGTAATCAGTGACATGGAGGTCAGATAGGAGCTGATACCAAGCGCTGCACCGAGGCTGAGCGGCCCGAGAGTCAGCACGGCCCAGTACATGATGACGCTCATCGGACCACTGCGCGGCGTCGTCACCCGCCAGATCCGGTTCATATTGCGCTCGATGGTACGCAACATCAGCACCGAGGTGACAAACAGGAATATCGCACCAATCGCGGTCAGGTTGCCGGCCTGGCGGGAAAACTCGTTGACATACTCCAGCACCTTTTCACCGGCGCCCGGGGCAAAATTGGCGAAAGCCCACTGCTGGATCTCACCGCTGCGTTCCTGCAGAGCCGGAATCGCCGAGAGAATGGCAAAAGCCACGGTCATGATCGGGACAATGGCAAACAGGGTGGTATAAGTCAGCGCAGCAGCACTTTCCTTGCAACCATCTTCATGAAAACTGCGCCCGAGCAACTGGATAAAATCCCGTGCCATGGTCAGACCGGATCGCGCCCTGTCCTGCCAGCGTGTCTGCGGTTGATTCATCGGTTGCCACTCTCTCCGTCGCCACTACAATGGGGTCTGAGAAGCTGATCCGGACCACCATGAGCAAAATCACCCTGTACCACAACCCGCGCTGCTCGAAATCCCGCCAGGCTCTGGCGCTGTTGCAGGACAATGGTATCGAACCCACGCTGATACTGTATCTGGAATCGCCGCCAGACGCCGCCACCCTGACCGGGCTGGTGAAACGCCTTGGCCTTGACCGTGCCCATCAGCTGGTTCGCCAAACGGAACCCGAGTATGCCGAGGCCGGGCTGACACCGCAAAGCAGTGACACCGAGGTGATCCGTGCCATGGTACGCTTCCCGAAACTGATCGAACGGCCGATTGCCGTGCGTGGTGCCCGTGCCGTGATTGGCCGGCCACCGGAAAATGTCCTGCAACTGCTTTGAGTTTGCCTGTGCCGAATCGCTACGTTCTGGTTCTCTATTACAGCCGCACCGGCAGCGTCCGGAATCTTGCCCTGCAGATCGCCCGGGGCGTCGAGGAGGCCGGCATGGAGGCCATGCTGCGCACCGTGCCACCGGTCTCGGTAACCACCGAAGCCACTGATCCCGCGGTTCCCGATAGCGGCGCCCCCTACTGTTCGATGGCGGATCTGGCCGGCTGTGCGGCGTTGGCGCTGGGCTCGCCGACCCGCTTTGGCAACATGGCGGCGCCGATGAAATACTTTATCGACCAGACCAGCGAGCTGTGGATGCAAGGCGCCCTGATCGGCAAGCCCGCCGGGGTATTCAGCTCCACCTCCAGCCTGCACGGCGGCCAGGAAAGTACCCTGCTGTCGATGCTGCTGCCGCTTCTGCATCAGGGCATGTTGATCACCGGCCTGCCCTATTCCGAGAAGGCACTGTATACCACCACCGGTGGCGGCACCCCCTATGGTCCGACGCATATGGCCGGGCTCGACAACAACAAGCTCCTGAGCAATGACGAAGCTGCGCTGGCCCGCGCACTGGGCCGGCAACTGGCGACACTGGCCGGCAAACTTGAGCGCTGATGATGATTGTTAACCTTGCCCGACTGTCTCATGTTGCCCTGATCCTTGCCGGCATTGGCGGCCTCTGGTGGCTGGCTCCGGCCCAGGACACAGTATCCGCCGATGCCATGTTCCGCGCCGGCATCCTGATGAGCGTGGTGCTGTACGGGCCGCTGGTGCTGATGTTGCCGGCCACCATCCGTGGCGATGGCCGGATGCTGACCTGGCTTTGCATATTGTTGTTGTTCTACTTCGCCGGCTTTGCCGTCCAGCTGCTGGACCCGCCGCCGGTACGCACTGTCGCCATTGCCAGGGTTGGCCTCACCACGTTGTTGTTTGTGTGCGCCCTGCTGCTGATCCGGCAACGGGGCACGGGCCGTGATTGACGATCGCCAGCGCCTGCGCACCCCGGAAGGTGCCGTGCTGTCACTGGTGCCCGTTGGCATCCTGCCACGTGCGGCAGCGTTCTTTATCGATTTTCTTATTCGCACTCCGTTCTATCTTGCTGCCTGGTTTGTGGTCCTGACCAGGGCCGGCGCCGGCGCTGGTCTGATGCTGATTCTGGTGTTCCTGCTGGAATGGTTTTATCCGGTACTGTTTGAAGTTTTACGGCATGGCCAGACACCGGGCAAGCGCGCACTGGGAATCGCCGTGACACACACCGACGGCACCCCCGTCACCCTGAATGGCAGCCTGATCCGCAACCTGATTCGGCAGGCCGATTTTTTTCCCATGCTGTATCTGACCGGGTTTATCACCATGCTCTGCAATCGGCGCTTCCAGCGGCTTGGTGACCTCGCCGGCAATACCATGGTGGTGTACGTTGGCGGCGCACGCCACGCCGTACAGGTGATGAACGACAGCAGTGCCGCGCCGGATTGGCCGGCCACACTGGACGACCAGCAAACCCTGCTGGCGTTGCTGGAACGCAAGGACACACTGTCTTCCGCCCGGCTGCAGGAACTGAGCAACTTTGCCTGGCCGGAACTGGGCGCTGTGAAATCCGAACAACGTGCTCTGGATGTTGCCCGTTACCTGCGGGGGCACACATGAAGCAGGCCCAGTTCGAACAACAGTTCAGCACTGACTGGCATTGGCTTGAAGACCAGTTCGCAGTGCTGGAAAAACTGCGCCCCGGCGAAGCCGCGCAGGATCCCCGTCTGGCACGCCTGCCAGCCAGCTACCGGCGCCTGTGCCATCATCAGGCATTGGCGCGGGAACGTGGCTACAGCATCAGTCTGATTCAACGACTGGATGATCTGGTACTGCGTGGCTACCGATTACTGTACCGCCCGCGGCTGCCGATAGCGGCGCCGTTAAAGCAGTTTTTCCTCGCTGATTTTCCTCGCGCGGTACGTGCCCAATGGCCATGGCAGTTGGCCAGCGCACTGGTGTTCTGCCTGTCGATGGTGCTGTTATGGGCGCTGGTCCGGCAACAACCGGAAATGATCTATGCGCTGGTCGATGCGGAAACCGCGCAACAGCTCGAGGACATGTATCACCCGGAAGCGACCCATCGCAGCGAACGTGACAGCAATGATGACGTCGTCATGTTCGGCTACTACATCTACAACAACATCAGCATCGCCTTTCGGACCTTTGCCGGTGGAATTTTCTTTGGCATCGGCGCGCTGTTCGTGATGCTGTTCAACGGCAGCTTCTTCGGTGCTATCGCTGCGCACCTTACCAATACCGGGATGCATGAGCCGTTCTTTACCTTTGTTGTTGCCCATGGCGCCCCGGAACTGACGGCTATTGTTCTGGCCGGCGGCGCCGGCCTGCGACTCGGCTGGGCGCTGCTGGCACCAGGGCCCTGGACGCGTCTTGACGCCTTGAGAAAATCCGCCGGCGAGGCCATGCCAATCATGTACGGTGCGTTTGCGCTGCTGGTGCTGGCAGCCTTTATCGAAGCATTCTGGTCCCCGCGCCTGTTCGACCCGTGGATCAAGTACAGCGTCGGCTGTGTGCTGTGGACCCTGCTGTTCGGCTATCTGTTTGCCGGAGGCCGACGCTGATGCGGCTGGATCAGATCAGCGCCCGTATTGCACCGCGAACACCGTGGCAGGCCATGGATATGGGCACCCACCTGTATCGCGCCTGGTGGAAACCCCTGACGCTGGCCTGGCTGAGCTTCAGCATGCCGGTATTACTGCTCGCCCTGTGGCTGACACTCTCTGGTCATTCAGGATTCGGAGCCCTGTTGCTGTGGTGGCTCAAGCCGGTGCTGGAGCGCCCCCTGCTGGAATACTGCGCCCGCACCCTGTTCAACGAACCGGTAACGTTGCCCATGCTGTGGCGCGAGTTTCATCGTTATGCACTGCCCGGCCTGCTCCCCTGGCTGCTTTGGCGACGCATCTACCTGACCCGCAGCTTCTCGGTCCCTGTTAACCAGCTGGAACATCAGCATGGTCATCGCTATCGGGAGCGCATCAGGGTTTTGCATATGGGCCCGCCAAACCGGGCGTCCATGCTCACCCTGCTGATGGCGCATATCGAGTTCATCATCAGTTACGCCTTTACCGTGCTGGTTATGATGATGATGCCGGGGCAGTACTATCTGAGTGACATCGACTGGCTGCTTACCGGCACGCATTACGCTGCACTCGGCCTGGTCACCTGGTACATCACCCTGACCATTGTGCAGCCGCTTTATGTTGCATCAGGCTTCGCGCTTTACCTGAACAAACGCACCTGGCTGGAGGGATGGGATCTGGAGCTTGGCATGAGACGGATCGGGGAGCGGCGCCGCTCGCTGGCGAGCACCACACTGGCGGTATTGTGCCTGCTGCCAATTCTGGCGCTGACACCAACACAGCAGGCCCGGGCCGGCAATCCGCAACAGGATGCTATCGAGGTGGTTGCCGGGCCTGACTACATGCCTATTGAAATTCACGAACAATGGCGCCTGCGCAGCGACAACGACACCATGGAGGCGTTGCCGGACGAAAAGCCACCGGACTGGCTGGTGGATCTCTTCAAGTGGCTGTTTGATGCAGATGGCACCCGTGACTACAACAGCCTGCCATCAATGGCCGATATCCTGCGCATCCTGTTATGGTCTGCGGTCATAGCGCTGGCCCTGTGGACCCTGTGGTATTACCGGCACTGGCTGGCGGCGCTTCCCGTCGGGCATCAGCGTCTGAGAAAACCTGTCACCCAGATCGCCGGTCTGGATATTCGACAGGCATCCCTGCCCGCCAATCTTGCCGAAAGCGTGTTTGCTGCACTTGATCGCGGCGATGCTCGCGAGGCACTGAGTCTGCTGTATCGTGCCACCCTTGCCCGGCTGGCCGGCAACGGCAACATTCCCGTTCTGGCCGGCGCGACCGAAACCGAGGTTCTGCAACATTGCCGCAATATGCATGACGACAAGGCTGGCGTCGCCATTCTGGCTGAGCTGACTCCGCTATGGATCAGTACCGCCTGGGCACACCGGCCACCGGCAGCAGAACAGATCCGTTTACTGGTGCAGCAATGGAGCAGCCATTTTGCTGACAACCCGCACCGGCAGGAGCCGGCATGATCAGGCGCATCGTTAGCATAGTTGTGCCGATTCTGCTGGTTGCACTGGCAGCGGCGCTCTGGCACAGGTTTGAAAAAATCCCGCTGGCGCAGCACGGTCAATCAATTGCACGTCCGCAGGCCGCTGCACTGGTACTGCTTGAACGCTGGCAGAAATCGCCGAGACGCCTGACCAGCTCGATCGAGTTATTTCCACTGCCGGGCACAGACACCCTGCTGATCGTCGAGCGCACACCCGGCACCATGCCAGTGTGGCAACAGGACGCGCTGATCGACTGGATCGAAAATGGCGGCCGCCTGGTCACCCATGCCCTGCCATTAAGCGAAGATGCCTGGAATGACGGCGAACTCACTGATACGGATATCCGCAATCATGATCCGCTGTTGTACCGGCTTGGCGTTACTGCCTGGCGAGATGGATCGCAACCACATCGGGCATCCGTTTCCGTGCCGGCAGGTTTTGCCTCTGATCAGCTGGAGCGTAACTTCCGTATGCACTGTATCGCAGGGCAGCATGACGACACCTGCATTGATCTGACCTGCGGCGATGTCACGGAACAACCGGCTTTTGCCTGGCTGAACATTGATGATGTGACCGACTTCCAGCTGGAGCTGGACCCCACCATTGATCTGCTGCACCGCGATCTTTATGAAGCAGTGGACGAAAGTAATGTTGCCATCCCGGCAAGCGGTAGCAGAGTGATACAGCGCGGCACCATGGGTGAGCGTGATGCGATGCTGCATTTACGCACCGGAGACGGAGATATATGGGTGCTCTCGGATATGGATATTTTCCGCAATCATCGTCTGCATCATCTTGACCATGCCGCCCTGCTTGAACATATCAGTCTGGAACACACGCAGGTCTGGTGGGCCACCAGCATCGACGTGCCGCCGCTTTCGTCCTGGGCCTGGCAAAGAGCCTGGCCTCTGATACTGTCACTGCTGATTGTGCTGCTGGTTTTTCTATGGCAGCACATGCCCAGGCGTGGCGTGATTCTGTCGTTATCGGAGCGACAGCCACACGACTTCACCGATCATCTGCGCGCAGCGGCGGCACTGCTCTGGCGTATCAACCAGAAAAGACCGCTACTTGAACCGCTGCAGCGGGATGTTATGAACCGGCTGGCGCGGCACCCCGGGGGATCAGATCCACAGCGCCGCGACCAACTCGCCGCCGAAATATCCGGCCTGGATTCTGAGCTGGTGCGTCAGGCACTGCACGATCTGCCGGACAACGACGCAGCCCTGCAACAGCAGGTGTCCCTGCTACAACACCTGCGGCACAGCCTGTGAGCAAGCACTGGTAAAAAAAGGTAAGGTGGCAAGCCGATAAGGAGGACGATAGATGAAAGCTGATCGCGGACTTCCCCGCTCGACCATTCTGTTGCCGGTATTTGCTCCGGCCGTCATCGTTACGCTACTGCTGGTGATTGGCACCCTGAGCAATCCGACCCTGGCCGGACAGTTGTTTGCCGACACGCTGGCGTTTATTACCCGCACCTTCGGCTGGTTCTATATGCTCGCGGTGGCCATGTTCCTGCTGTTTATTGTCAGCATCGCCATCTCGCGCTTTGGCAATATCCGGCTGGGACCGGACCATGCCGAACCGGAATACCCCTTCCCGGTCTGGTTTGCCATGCTGTTCTCCGCCGGCTACGGCATTGCACTTCTGTTCTTCGGTGTGGCCGAGCCGGTACTGCATTTTGCCGAACCGCCACTGGGCGCTGCCCAAACTGTCGATGCGGCAAAGCAGGCAATGCAAATCGCGTTTTTCCACTGGGGTTTTCATATCTGGGCCATTTACGGTCTGGTCGGTCTGGTGCTGTCCTACTTCGCCTTCCGTCATGGCCTGCCACTGTCCATGCGCTCTGCCCTGTATCCACTGATCGGAGAAAAAATCTACGGGCCGATCGGTCATACCGTGGACGTATTCGCCATCCTCGGCACCCTGTTCGGTCTGGCCACCACATTGGGCCTGTCGGTCACCCAGATAAACGCCGGCCTGCACTATCTCTGGCCAGTGATTCCCGTGAGCACCACTGTGCAAGTGATCGCCATCGCCCTGATAACCTCTCTGGCGATTGTCTCGGTGGTTGCCGGCATGGACAAGGGCGTCAAACGTCTGTCGATCATCAATATGGTGCTGGCAATTTCCCTGATGCTGTTTGTCTTTATGGTTGGCCCTTCGATCCTGATTCTGGAAACCTTTCTGCAAAATACCGGCAGCTATCTGAATCATATTGTCGAACGCACCTTCAACCTGCAGGCCTACAGTCGCAGTGACTGGATTGGCAACTGGACCCTGTTCATCTTTGGCTGGACCATTGCCTGGGCGCCCTTTGTCGGCCTGTTCATTGCCCGCATCAGCCGCGGCCGAACCATTCGCGAGTTCGTTTTCGGGGTCATGCTGGTGCCGTCATTATTTACTTTCCTGTGGTTCTCCATTTTTGGCGACACCGCACTGAATCTGATTATGAACGAGGGCTACACCGCGCTTATTGGCGATGTTCAGTCAAACACCGCCATCGCCCTGTTCAAGTTGTATGAACGCCTGCCATTGACGGAACTGGTGTCCTTCCTGACCGTGGTGCTGATCATGACCTTCTTCGTCACTTCTTCCGACTCAGGCTCACTGGTGATTGATTCACTGTCCTCCGGCGGTCAGGCCGAGACCCCTGTCTGGCAGCGAGTGTTCTGGGCCTCCACCGAAGGACTGATTGCCGCCGTGCTGCTGATTGCCGGCGGGCTCAGCGCCCTGCAAACCATGACCATTGCCAGTGCCCTGCCCTTTGCCGTGATCATGCTGCTGTCGGCGTGGGGGCTGTGGCGGGCACTGATCATTGAGGGTCACCGTGAAACCAGTATGCATCGGCACCAGCATGACGGCCCGCCGGACCCGGCCAGCTGGCAACAACGTCTGGCGCGGCTGGTTCAGTTCCCGGACCAGAACCAGTCTGGTGACTTTATCGAAAATGTTGCCTTTCCGGCGATGCAACAGCTCAGCGCCGGCCTGAACAGGCTTGGCTGGCATGCCGAGCTGCAACATGAACCGGGGCAACGCTGCCGGCTGCACATTGTTCAGGGCGAGGAGGTCAACTTCTTCTATGAAGTGCGGCTTGTCGCTGCCGCCCGTCCGGCCTTTTCTCTGGCTGCTCTCACCCCTTCTGCAGAGAGCACCGATCAATACTGGCGCGCAGAAGTATTTCTGCGACGTGGTGGCCAGGCCTATGATGTTTTCGGCTATGACACCCATGAACTGATCGGTGACATGCTGCATCAGTTCGGCAATTATCTGCACTTCCGTCATATCTCACCGGGCAACCTGCCGTGGGAAATGACCGAGCAAACCGAAACGCCTCTTACCTCCGGGAGTCAGGCATGACAACACCGCATAGCCTCGCTGAAGCCAGTCAGCTTGCTGGCGCTATTGAACAATCCGTCAGTACGGTGCTGGTTGGCCAGCGCCAGATTGTCCGCGAGGTACTGATCGCCCTGATCAGTAACGGCCATGTTTTGCTGGAGGGTGTCCCGGGGCTGGGCAAAACCCTGCTGGTCAGAACCTTGTCCCACTGCCTGCAAATCGACTTTGCCCGCATCCAGTTCACCCCGGATCTGATGCCGACCGATGTCACCGGCCACGCCATGTTCGACCAGAAAACGGAACAGTTCCGGATTCGCAAGGGCCCGGCATTTACCCAGCTGCTGCTGGCCGATGAAATCAATCGCGCCTCCGCCAAGACCCAGTCGGCGCTGCTCGAAGTGATGCAGGAAAGGCAGATCACCATTGAAGGAAAATGTTTTCCGCTAACGCCCCCCTTCATGGTGCTGGCCACCCAGAACCCGCTTGATCAGGAGGGCACCTATCCGCTACCGGAGGCGGAACTGGACCGGTTCCTTTTCAAGATCATGATTGATTACCCGGCGCTCGAGCAGGAAGCACGAATCGTCCGCATGGTGCTGGACGGCACCATCAGTGACAGCCTTGATGTCGGCAACCTTGCGGCACTGACCGATGCCGCCGGAGTGATTGCCCTGCAACGCATTGCTACCAGCGTGACACTGGATGATGCGGTGATCGACTATGCGCTTCGTCTGGTCCGCAGCACCCGAGAGCAGAATGGCCTGGCACGCGGTGCCGGCCCCCGCGCCAGCATTGCACTGTGCACCGCCGCGCGAGCACAGGCACTGATCGAAGGCCGTGACTTTGTTATTCCGGATGACATCAAGTCAGTCGCCCGGCCGGTACTGCGCCATCGCATTCAGCTCAGTGCCGATGCCGAAATTGAGGGCCAGACGCCGGAGTCATTGCTGTCGCGCCTGCTCGATCAGGTACCGGCACCACGGCAATGATGCTGCGCCCGACACCACGAATGCTGCGGTTAACGCTGGCACTGGTAACCCTGGCGCTGGCGGTACTGGCAGTCCGGGTCTGGCTGCCGCAATACAACCACAGCGCCAACCTGATCTGGCTGGCGACACTGGTCATTCTGCTGGCACTGGTTGCTGTCGATATTCTGGCCGGCCTGCGACGTCCCGCACCGGCCGCGACCCGTTTGTTACCGGCGGCATTTTCCGTGCAGCGCCAGCATATCGTGCGGCTTCAGTTCGACAGCCGACAACTGCCAGCAGTATGTGAACTGGCCGATCATCATCCCGATGACGATGCCGACACCGGCATGCCGGTGCTGTTGAAGCCCGGCGCTGGCGACATCACAGAATTGAGTTATCGCTACCGGCCGGCGCAACGGGGACAGGCCCGGTTCGGGCCGATTGAACTGTGGTTGCCGGGACCACTGGGATTGATCTGGCAACGACGCCGCATTGAAGCCAGCACCAGCGTGCCGGTGTATCCGGATTTTTCCATGCTGCAAAGTGATGCCATGCTCGCCAGTCGGGACAACCGGCTCGACAGCGGCCATCGCCGCCAACCGCGGCGTGGCGAAGGCATGGAGTTTCATCAGCTGCGCGAATATCGCGGCGGTGATGCACTGCGCCAGATTGACTGGAAAGCCAGTGCCCGGCGCCGCACTCTGATCAGCCGCGAATACCAGGAAGAACAGAACCAGCACATCATCGTGCTGCTGGATGGCGGCGCCCGGCTGGCGATGCAGGCCAATGGCCTGAGCGGCTTTGATCACGCCCTTAATGCCAGCCTGCTACTGGCCTGGAGCGCGCTGAAACAGGGTGACAAACCCGGGGTCATGCTGTTTTCCAACGATGCCCAGCGCTGGCTACCGCCGGTGCGTGGTCAGCACGGCCTGAATCGTCTGCTCAACGGGCTGTACACCCTGCACCCGAGTGACCATGCCAGTGATTACAGCCACGCTGCCAGATTACTGCTCAGCCGCTGGCACAAACATGCTCTGGTGGTTCTGATCAGCCACATTCAACCGGATGATGATCACGAGCTGATGACCGCAGTGCGGTTACTCGGCGGCAAACACCTGTTGCTGATTGCCGACATCCAGCTGCCCGGGCAGGCGCGTCTTAAACATGCACAGATCGAGTCAACCGACGATGCCCTGCGGGTCGCCGGTGATGCCGCCTGGCAGGAAGCCCGCAACGCCCTGCACACGCGGCTGCGTCATGCCGGCGCCATGGTCGTTGAAGCAACCCCGGAACAGTTGCCGGCAAGGCTGAATCAGGTTTACCTCGCCTTAAAGCGGGCTGGCTCAATATGACCCCATCTCCCTGCCCCGTGCCAGAGCACAAAAAGGCATTGCATCAGCGACGAATTTATCGATAATGAGAATTGCTTTTATTATCGTAATCACTCAGGAGCAGCCTATGTCTCGTCATTACGCTATTGCCGCCTTGGCGTTTGCCCTTTCCAGCACAATCTGTGTTGCCGAGGAGTTCATTATTACCATCAAGAACCATCAGTTCTCGCCGATCGAGCTTGAAGTGCCTGCCGGGGAGAAAGTCCGGCTTAAAGTTGTAAACCAGGACAGTACACCGGAAGAGTTCGAAAGCTACTCGATGAATCGGGAAAAAATCATTCCCGGCAACAGTCAGGGCATCGTATTCATTGGCCCGCTGAGGCCCGGCACATACGAATATTTTGGCGAGTTTCACCAAGAGACCGCGCACGGTCGAATCGTAGCTCGCTAATAATCGGGAGAGTTCGCAATGCTAAGTGCGGCAGTTATTGTCTTCCGAGAGGTGCTGGAAGCAGCGCTGATCATATCGATTGTTATGGCAGCAACCCGAAACGTGATGAACAGAGGTATGTGGATAACCTCGGGTATCGCTACCGGGCTCCTCGGTGCCTGTGTCGTCGCATTATTTACGGACGCGATCGCATTCAGTCTTGACGGAGTTGGTCAAGAGGCATTCAACGCAGGAATTCTGCTAACTGCCGTACTGATGCTCGGGTGGCACAACGTGTGGATGGCCCAGCACGGAAAGCAACTCGCCAGCCGTATGTCAAATCTTGGTCGAACAGTGAGTAGCGGCGATGCGCCACTGTATGCACTTGCAGCCGCGATCAGTCTCGCCGTACTAAGAGAAGGCGCCGAAGTAGTACTATTTCTGCATGGCATCGCAGCAAGTGGTGAAAGTCCGCACAACCTGCTACTCGGCAGCAGCGCTGGTGTAATGGCTGGCATACTCGCGGGTTATTTGCTCTACAGCGGTCTCGTCCGCGTCCCTGTAAAACAATTTTTCAGCGTCACGTCATGGATGATTCTGCTGCTGTCTTGCGGCCTTGCAGCCAGCGCAGCCAACTATCTGGAACAGGGTGGCTGGCTACCTGCAATGGGCTATGCCATATGGGACACATCGTCGTGGATCTCGGAACAGAGCCTGACCGGGCAATTGCTGCACACGCTGGTCGGCTATCAGGCAAGCCCCTCCGGCATACAGATTACCTTCTACGTCGTAACACTGATCGTCACACTGACCCTTATGAAGACAGTCTCCTCCTTGAACAGCAAGTCCGAGCAAGCAGCTGTCGCTAATTAAATCAGATTTCACGGAGTCACCATGATAAGCCGCCCCATAAACGCTATTGCCCTTTTCATTCTGTTAGGCGCAGCGTCTCTGAGTCACGCCGCACATGTCGTCTACTCGCCCATTGTGGAAGGGGGAGAGACAGAAATCGAGGTCATGATGGATTATGTCTCCGATTCATCCAGCCCGGATAACGGCACGCAAATATTCTATTTTGAAGTCGCACATGGCGTACACGATCGCTGGATGACTGAGCTTCTGATCGAATATGTAGATACCAACAGCAGCAGCATGCAGGCGTCGGCCGTCGAATGGGAAAATGTTTTCCAGCTGACCGAGCAGGGGCAGTACTTTGCTGACTTTGGCCTGTTTCTGGAGTTTGAGAGATCTCTACAGAACAATACCGCTGATGAAATCGTTGCAGGCCTGCTCGTCGAAAAGGAATTTGGCAAGCTGACGGGTGTGCTAAACCTTCTGGCGGAGAAGGAATACGGTGAGAACGCCGAAAGCGCGGTGGAAGGATTTGGCTCAGCACAACTTCGCTGGCGTTATGCCCCGACGCTGGAACCCACGCTGGAGGTATACAGCAGCGAATACAATACCCGCATTGGAACGTTGATTAACGGCAAGCTAGCCGCGGGGCATAATAAGTTTGGCTACTCTCTGGGCATGCTGTGGGGGGCAGACAACGATACTCCGGACACCTTCCGGGCAATGATCGAGTACGAATTCTGATTGCTGCGCAAGGGCCTTATCAGGGCAGCACCAAGCTGCCCTGAAGTCGGCGTCGAAGCACCAGCTGGAAACGCACCGCCGCAGAAGTCAGTACCGTTTCAAACAGGTTCAGGGTGTCCTCGTCCGGCTCGGCGAACCAGGCAAATTCGGCCACCGCCACAACCACACTATCATGTACCAGAGGCAGTACCCGGACATGCGCCGGTGCGGCTTCCCCGCTGGCACTGGAAATCAGCAGATAACGCCCCGGCACGTCCATCACCACCGGTTTCGCCAGCCGCACCGCCTGCCCCACCGGACCGTCATTCATGTCTTCCCGGCTGGCATTGAAATGGTCGTTATCCAGCGCATATCCGGTAAGCGGTTCCAGACCTTCCTCCGGGTCATTGATCCACAACGCGGAGGCCGGGGCATTACCTTCGCGACAGAGAAACTGCAGCAGGATATCAGCCATTTTCTCGGCGTCCTCAACGCCCTACAGGCTATCGCTGACCTGCATGATCAGGGCCCGACGGGCATTCTGCCGAGCCAGCTCGGCCCGACTGTGCTCCAGTTCTGCGTAAGAGTTGTGCAGATCGCGGACAGGCTCATCCTGATCCTGCTGCTCCTTGCGGCGCAGCAGCAGCAGAATCCAGGCAAACACTGCGGCAAGCACGACAATCATCAATGTCTGCTGCCAGAAAAAGCGCTGCAGGCTACGCTGCATGACCTCCTGCAGATCCGTTTCCAGTGACATCAGGCTGTCCTGCAAGCCTTCAAAAGTATCGTCGAAGCGCTGATCCAGTGCCGAGCCGACCGCGCCATCCGTGCCATCAAGACGCTCCCGGGCCAGACTGCGGAATGTGGTCAGCGCCCCGGCGGTAACGCTTAGCTCGCTCCGCAAACGCTGCTCATCCATTCTGATCGGATCGTTACGGTCGCGGCCCTTGCCTGACAGCCTCTGCAACAGCAGCGCCGCCTGATCAAGCAATACAAACACACCTGCCTGACTCTCACTGCTATCGCCGCTGACAATCTCCTCAAGCCATAGGTGGCTCTCGGTGATCTGCAGGCGCACCGTCATGACGGCATCAATCTGCGCGGTAAAAGTTCGAACCAGACGGTCGGTGTGCCAGGTGGACAAGCCGAGCACGATGATCACAGCAGACATCACCAGCAGTAACAGGCGATGGATTGCGGACCAGCCAGCGCGGCTGGCATGAAGCGGCTGTTGCATGATTCCCCCCGTTGCAGCAGCCATCAGCATGGCCGCAAGCATCGGAAATTATCATCAGGCGAACAGACTCGCCAGCGCCGCTGTCCAGCTTGCGGGGCGGTTCACAGAACGCTGCCCGGATCAGCCGCCAAACGGACCGATGCCGATCAGCAGCCGATGCAGATGGAAAGCAAACAGGCCCCAAAGCACCACCCCGGCGACTACAGCAGTGATATCGCGGACTACCCCCGCAACCGGATACTGTCTGCCAGCTGCGCGGTCGCGGCGCCGGAAAACAATGAACCCGGCCACCGCCCAGATCAGGAAGGAGCCGAACAGGATCAGATCAGCCAGGGTGCCGTTGGCAGCCAGATGCGCCAGCGCCCAGATC
>JBECKT010000086.1:0-5353 GCA_040235405.1 Alcanivoracaceae bacterium | reverse complement strand
GTGGCGGTCAAGTAGTGGTTAAGAGGAGCGGAGTATCTCCGTAGAGGGCATGTCGGCGCAGACGAGTGTTCTACATCCGATCGCCATTGCTCAGGTGATGGTCAACTTCGCGACGCGTTACGGCGTCGACGCCGAGACCTGTCTGCTGGGTACTGACATCACCGAGGCACAGCTGCGCGACGCGGATGTGCTGATCTCGCGCGAGCAGGAAATGCGCCTGATCGAGAACCTGATCCTGGCGCTGCCGCAGGTGCCGGCGCTGGGTTTCGAACTGGGCATGCAATACAACGTCGCCACGTTCGGCGCCTGGGGATTCGCGCTGCGCACCAGTCGCACGCTGCGCGAGGGGATCGAGCGATCCCTGCGCTACCTGCCGTTGAGCACGGCCTACTGTCGCTTCTGGTCGGTGATCGACGAACACGAGCTCGCCTTTTGCGCCGATCCCGGCGCCATTCCGCAGCACCTGCGCCAGTTTCTGCTGGAGCGCGATACCGGCACAGCGGTCAATCTCCTCACGGAACTCAGCCTGTCCGGTATGCGCCCGAGTGGCCTGGAGTATGAAGGGCCGACGCCGGGGTCGGAGCACGTCGCACGCATCGAGGCGTTGTGCGGTATTGCGCCGCGCTATGGCTGCACTCGCAACGCCATTGTGATGCGGCGGGAGGATGTCGATATCCCGTTACCGATGTACGACGCCCACCTGGTGCGCCTGCTGGAGGACCAGTGTCGCGCCCAGCTCAAGCGGCGCCAGGTCGGCGGCGTGACCGGTCAGGTCCGCCAGCTCATCCTCGGGCCGCTGGGCCTGGTTGCGTCGATCGAAGATGTCGCGCAGCACATAGCCATGGCGCCGCGCAGCGTGCGGCGCAGGCTCGAAGAAGAAGGCACCAGCTTCCGCGACATCGTCGAAGCGGAGCGCCGGCAGCTGGCCGTGCAGCTGCTGCAAGGCACCCAGATGAAACTTGACGAGATCGCGCTGCAGCTCGGCTACGGCGACACGGCCAGTTTCACCCGTGCGTTCCGGCGGTGGTTCGGGCAGGCGCCGGGGGAGTATCGAAAGTTGTCCGGGCTGTAGCGAGACCATGTGCGGCTGTGGGGCTTGGCCATGCTGTTTATGTCTCGTTTATGAGTCTTTATGGATTTTGTGAATCATTAATGATCCATGCGTTAGCACTCGTGGCGTCATTGATCAATAAATGATCGGCACCGCTGATCACATAAGCCCGCATGGGCGGAGCGGTTGATGACTGGTATTTTGTACAGTATAAGCAGTGCATAGCTAATGGCCTTTATCAGGCCGAATATTGATGTTGCGGAAGCAGAGATACAGAAATGACCCCGAAACTCCCCATCAACCTCAACTCTTTGCTCCACCACCGCACCATCGAAAGCGAGCGGGTGGAATACAAGGCAGGTTGGAACCCGGAGGCGGTGCTGCATAGCATTTGCGCTTTCGCCAATGATTTTCACAATCTTGGCGGTGGCTATGTGGTGGTGGGTGTTGAGGAGAAGAATGGTCAGGCGGTCTTGCCACCTGCGGGTTTACAGCCAGAGCAGATTGACCGTATCCAGAAGGAATTGTTGAACCTGGGTAATGCGGCAATTCAGCCGTCCTATCATCCGCTGACCGCGACTTATGCAGTGCAGGGCAAGTTGATTCTGGTGCTGTGGGTGCCGGGCGGGGAAACCCGGCCTTACAAGGCACGGACCCGGCTGGGTGACAAGCAGGCGGACTGGGCGTTTTATCTGCGCAAGCACACCAGCACGGTGCGCACCAAGGGGGCGGATGAGCGAGAGCTATTGTCGCTGGCCGCGACGGTGCCTTTTGATGATCGCTACCGTCAGGGTGCCAGCCTTGCCGATCTGTCGCCTCATCTGATGCGTGAATTCCTGCGGGAAATTGGTAGTGAATTGGCGGACGAAGCCACGGCTCTGGATGTTGAGGCGCTGGGGCGGCGTATGAATGTGGTGGGCGGCCCGGCGGAGATGACGTTTCCGAAAAATGTCGGACTGATGTTTTTCAGCGAGCACCCGGAGCAGTTTTTCCCGGCCACCCAGATTGATGTGGTGTATTTCCCTGACGGGCCGGGGGGTGACCGCTTCGAGGAAAAGGAATTTCGCGGCCCGCTGGGGCGTATTACCCGCGATGCGGTGGATTACATTGCCCGCAATTACCTGAAGGAAGCCGTGATCAAACACCCGGATCGTCCCCAGGCGGAGCGTTTCTGGAACTTCCCGCTGGCGGCCATTGAAGAGGCGGTGGTGAATGCGGTGTATCACCGCTCCTATGAAGTCCGCGAGCCGATTGAGGTACGCATCACCCCGCAAGAGCTGTTGGTACTGAGTTTCCCCGGACCGGATCGCTCCATTCGCATGGAAGACCTGCAAGCAGGTCGCGCCGTCAGCCGTCGCTACCGCAACCGACGCATCGGCGAGTTCCTGAAGGAGCTGGACCTTACTGAAGGCCGCTCCACCGGCATCCCCAAGATTCTGCGGGTAATGCAAGCCAACGGCTCACCAGAGCCGCGCTTTGAAAGTGACGACGAGCGCAGTTCGTTTTTGATCCGGTTGCCGGTGCATGAAGGGTTTGTTGAGGAGCGCGGCCCCGAAGTCACCCCCGAAGTCACCCCCGAAGTGTGCAGGCTGCTTGAGGTGCTTCAGGGCGAGATGGGGCGCATAGAGCTAATGGAAGCTCTGAGTTTGAAGGACGAAAAGCATTTCCGGGAGCACTATCAGCAAACAGCTATTGGCCAAGGGCTGATCGAAATGACCATCCCCGACAAACCCCGCAGCCGCCTTCAGAAATACCGGCTGACGAGTAAAGGCCGGGCATGGCTGAAAGTGAGGAAGGAATGACGACTATTATCACAAGTTCGGTGGATACTCACTCCTCGATCATTTTCGTGGCGTCACGAAAATGATCGAGGGCGTTGCATTTGCACAGTATTTTTGCCGCTGGGTGGAGTGGTTCGAGGTAGTCAACGATGAAGAAATCGATTCTTGATACGGTCCACGAAACGGCCAGAGATTTGCATAAAGCGGGTGTGATGAAGGATGTCACGCTGCGCGAATTTGATGCCTTGTGCTTGCCGCCCGTGAAGGAATACACCCCGGCGCAGATCAGGCGTATCCGGCAAAAGAGCCACGCCAGTCAGGCGGTGTTTGCTGCTTGCCTTAATACCAGCCCGTCTACGGTTCAGAAGTGGGAGATTGGCGGGAAGAAGCCGAATGGGCCTTCGTTGAAGCTGTTGAATCTGGTGGATCAGAAAGGGCTTGAGGTGTTGCTTTGAAGGTGGGTGATCGCGGTCGGTCGACCGCTCCTACGAAAAAATAGAGGCGCCGGGAGGCGCCTCTTTTCGTTGCGGGAAAGAACTCGGCAATCAGGCAAGATCAAATCGATCCGCGTTCATCACCTTGGTCCAGGCTTTAACGAAGTCTTTAACAAACTTCTCCTTCGCGTCGGCCTGGGCGTACACCTCCGCCAGCGCCCGCAGTTGCGAGTTGGAGCCGAAGATCAAATCAACGCGGGTGGCGGTCCACTTGACCTTGCCGGTCTTGCGGTCGCGGCCTTCGAACTCTTCCGCGTCTGCGTTCACCGGTTTCCACTCGGTGCTCATGTCGAGCAGGTTGACGAAGAAGTCGTTGTTGAGCGCACCGGTTTTCTTGGTGAACATGCCGTGTTTGCTGTTGCCAACGTTGGTGCCGAGTACGCGCATGCCGCCGACCAGTACGGTCATCTCCGGTGCGGACAGGGTCAGCAGTTGGGCGCGGTCGACCAGCATTTCTTCCGCCGGAACGGCGTAACGTTTCTTCTGGTAGTTGCGGAAGCCATCGGCGACCGGCTCCAGCACCTCGAAGGATTCCGCATCGGTTTGCTTCGCTGTGGCATCGGTGCGGCCGGGCTGGAACGGCACATCAACCTTGACGCCGGCAGCGCGGGCGGCCTCTTCAACAGCGGCAGCACCGCCGAGCACAATCAGGTCGGCCAGTGACACGCGGGTTTTACCGCCCTGATCGTTGAACGCCTTCTGGATGCTTTCCAGTTTCGCCAGCACCTTTTTGAGCTGGCCCGGTTGGTTCACTGCCCAGTCCTTCTGCGGGGCGAGACGAATGCGCGCGCCGTTGGCGCCGCCACGGTTGTCCGAGCCGCGGAAGGTGGAGGCCGAGGCCCAGGCGGTGGAGACCAGTTGCGAAACGGTCAGGCCGGATTCGAGGATCTGCTTTTTCAGTGCGGCGATGTCTTTCTTGCCGATCAGCTTGTGGTCCACCGGCGGCAGCGGGTCTTGCCAGACCAGGTCTTCCTTCGGCACTTCCGGGCCGAGGTAGCGGGATTTCGGGCCCATGTCACGGTGCAGCAGTTTGAACCAGGCGCGGGCGAAGGCGTCGGCAAATGCCTTCGGGTTCTTGTGGAAACGGCGCGAGATTTTCTCGTAGGCCGGGTCCATGCGCATGGCCATGTCGGCGGTGGTCATCATCGGCCGATGCTTTTTCTTCGGGTCGTGGGCGTCGACGACCATATCCTTGTCGGCGACATTTTTCGGGTGCCACTGGTGGGCGCCGGCGGGGCTCTTGGACAGCTCCCACTCGTAGCCGAACAGCAGGTCGAAGTAGCTCATGTCCCACTGGGTCGGGGTGTAGGTCCAGGCGCCTTCAATGCCACTGGTGATGGTGTCGCCGCCCTTGCCGGTGCCGTGGCGGTTTTTCCAGCCGAAGCCCATTTCCTCGATCGGCGCGGCTTCCGGTTCCGGGCCTACCAGTGCGGCGTCGCCGGCACCGTGGGCCTTGCCGAAAGTGTGGCCGCCGGCGGTCAGGGCGACGGTTTCTTCGTCGTCCATGCCCATGCGGGCAAAGGTTTCACGAATGTCGTGGGCGGACAGCAGCGGGTCCGGGTTGCCGTCCGGGCCTTCCGGGTTCACGTAGATCAGGCCCATCTGCACGGCGGCCAGCGGATTTTCCAGATCGCGTTTGCCGCTGTAGCGGCTATTTTCGGATTTGCTGTCGGCAAGCCATTTGGTTTCGGCGCCCCAGTAGATGTCTTCTTCCGGAGCAAAAATGTCGGCGCGGCCGCCGCCGAAGCCGAAGGTTTTGAAACCCATGGATTCCAGTGCCACGTTACCGGCCAGCAGCATCAGGTCGGCCCAGGAGATCTGGTTGCCGTATTTCTGCTTGATTGGCCAGAGCAGGCGTCGGGCCTTGTCGAGGTTGCCGTTGTCCGGCCAGCTGTTGATTGGCGCGAAGCGCTGGTTGCCGGTGTTGCCGCCGCCGCGGCCATCGCCGCTGCGGTAGGTGCCGGCGCTGTGCCAGGCCATGCGGATAAAGAACGGGCCGTAATGGCCATAGTCCGCCGGCCACCAGT
>JBECKT010000085.1:0-13879 GCA_040235405.1 Alcanivoracaceae bacterium | reverse complement strand
ATTTGATGGTGAACCTCTGAATAACTTGTAGGAGCGGTCGATCGACCGCGATCTGGTCCGGAAGAATCGCGGCCGATCGGCCGCTCCTACGGATAATGACGCGCGGTGGCGCCCTGGCACGGTGGTGAAGTTATGCCGCTATAGAAGTTAATCCGCTTTTGAAGTTGACCAGGAAAAAATCAAAGCCCCGCCCGCAACTCCTGCAATGAGCCAGTCGGCAATCGGCGCCGGTGTCCTTCTTCAATCCAGTGGTCCAGCATCAACCGGGTCTGCACGCCGACCTTGCTGAAGTGGTACTGCAGATAAATCTCCAGCGGGAACGGCATCACCTTCGGCGCCAGTCGCGTCATCACATTCATCAGCAGCGGTTGCGGCAGTTTTGCCGCCATGCCGGCCTCGCGGCCAAGATAGGCGGCGCTGATCACGGTCGCTTCGCGCGCGGCGGCGCAGGCAATGTTCAGCCACACGCCGGAGCGCACCGCCTGCAACGACCAGCCAGCCAGTTCCAGCGCGGCAATCGACGGGATCATCAGGGCGGTGGAGCGGGCCCCCATCCACGGCAGGTCCTTCAGGGCAACCGCCGGGACGCCGCCAGCGCGGAGCAGGGCGGCGGCCTGTTGGCCGGCGCGGCTGTTGTCGAGCATGGCCGAGCGTGGTGGTAGCAGGTAGCCGAAGCCTTCACCGGTTGACGAAGTGCCCGGCAGCGGGGTGTGGAAACTGATCAGGCCGATCAGGCCGTATTGAATCGGGCCTTTATACAGCGTCGCCAGCTTTTCGCCATCGCGGAAATCCGGAGTCCAGCTGATCAGCGGGGTGTCCGGGTCGAATACCGCCAGCTGTTCGGCTAGCCAGGCAGAATCGAGTGCATCGGAGGGCAGGGTCAGCCAGACCTGGTCCCAGTCCCGGTAGGCCCTGTCGATCACCCGCAGGTGCTGGCGTTGCACCGTGGTTTTGCCGAGCAGGCGGTACTGGTAAAGATCGCGCGGCATGGTGCTGTTGCTGCTTTGCTTGCTGCGGACCAGATAGTTGACCTGGCAGCCGGCCTTGACCAGATGGTGGCCGTAGACGGCGCCGACGGCGCCACTGCCGATGATCAGAATGCGTTGTCGCATGCTTCCCCCGTTATTGATAGCCGTCACAGAGGCCGTTGCTGCGGCGGCGGGCTTGCCTCATTAAGCCATTAGATAGACATTCAGAAAAGCATCGGCTTGTAGTCAGGAAGCAACATCAAGACTATATTCCAACCTTATGAAATTATTAAGGAACCTATGATATCTATTGTAGGAGCGGCCGACCGGCCGCAATTCACGCCGGGGCAATCGCGGCCGATCGGCCGCTCCTACAGGTAATTGGGATTTTTGAGGTTAATCGGCACAGGGAAGCGCGCATGAGTGATTTCGACAGCATTGTGATCGGCAGTGGTTTTGGCGGGGCGGTAATGGCCTGCCGGTTGGCGGAGAAGGGCGCCCGGGTGCTGGTGCTGGAACGCGGCCGTCGCTGGCAGCCGGAGGATTACCCCAGTGTCAGCCAGAAGCACTGGCTCTGGGACGAGGATGAGCCCGAGCACCAGAACGGCTGGCTGGATTTTCGCTACTTCGGTGATATGAGTGTGGCCCAGGGCGCCGGGGTCGGTGGCGGGTCGCTGATCTATGCCAATGTCTCGATTGATGCCAGGCCGGAGATTTTCGCGAACGGCTGGCCGGCGGCGATTCGCTATGCCGCCCTGAAGCCGCATTACGACACGGTGGCGCAGATGATGTCGGTACAGCGCCTGCCGCTGAACCAGCTCACCGCCCGAACCCGGCTGATGCAGGAAGCCGCTGACAGGATCGGCGCCAGTGATCGCTTCAGCCTGGTGCCGCAGGCGGTGACCTTTGATCCGGATTGGCACTACGGCCTTGACGATCCCCATGACACCCGTCACTCCAAGCGCTGGGTCAACGATCAGGGCGTCGAGCAGGGCACCTGCACCCATTGCGGTAATTGCGATATCGGCTGCCCGACCCAGGCCAAGAACACCCTGGATCTGAACTACCTGGCCCGCGCCGAGCAGCTTGGCGCCCAGGTGCGGGCTCTGCATCAGGTCCGCTGCATTACCCCGGAGGGCAGCGGTTACCGGCTGCAGGTGCGTGATCTTGAAGGGCGCCGCAGTATCAGCCTGAAGGCCGAGCGGGTGTTTATCTGCGCCGGCAGCATCGGCTCCACCGAGCTGCTGCTGCGTTGTCGCGATCAGTACCGCACCTTGCCGAAACTGAGTGCCCGGCTCGGTCAGGGCTGGACCTCCAACGGTGATTTCATGACCCCGGCCTGGTATGCCGACCGGGATGTCTCGCCGACCCGTGGGCCGACTATTTCTGCCGCCATCGACTTTCTTGATGGCAGCGAAGCCGGCGCGCGATTCTTTGTCGAAGACGGCGGCTTCCCGGATCTGCTTGGCAATCTGATGGAGCGGGGTGGTCGCCATTCCCGCCTGCGCAATACCCGGCTTGGCCGGGCGCTGGAACGTACTGCCGATCGCAGCGATCCGGCCCGGCGGCTGATGCCCTGGTTCGGTCAGGCGGTGGATGAGCCGGGCGGTCAGTTCTATCTTGGCCGGCGCTGGCTGATGCCATGGCGCAAGGATCAATTGAGGTTGAAGTGGAATTACCGCAAGGCCGAGCAGGCGGTGCAGGGGCTGGCGGATATGCACATGAAACTGACCGAAGCCACCGGTGGTAAAGCGGCAACCCCGGCGACCTGGCGCTGGTTCCGCAATCTGGTCACCCCGCATCCGCTGGGTGGCTGCAATATGGCTGACCATGCCAGTCAGGGCGTGGTCGATGATCGTGGCGAGGTGTTCGGCTACCCGAACCTGTTTGTCATGGATGGCGCCGTGGTACCGACCGCATTGGGTCTGAACCCGTCGAAGACCATTGCCGCGCTGGCGGAATATGCCGCCGCACGGATTGCCTGAGCACCATACCCGGCCTAATCTGTGGCAAACGGGATACAGAGATTGCAGATGAGCGAAGCCCGATTCAACGTGGTGTTTGCTGGCGAAACGGTCGCCGGGGCTGATCCTGCCCGGGTGCGAGAGAACCTTGCGGCGGCGTTCAGGATGGATATCAGCAAGGTCGAGGCGCTGTTTTCCGGCAAGCGCGTGGTGGTCAAGAAAGGCGCCGATCAGGCCACGGCGATGAAATTCCGTGCCGTGATGAAACAGGCTGGCGCGCTTTGTGATCTGGAGCGGGTTGGTGAGGAGGCGGCGGCCCCGGCCGAGCCTGCGGCCAGCCCTGCGCCTGCGGAGGAAACACCGGCGCCAGTCAAGGGTGGATCACTGGAAACCGTGGGGACTATCCGCATGGGAGGCACCGGTTTCAGCGGCCCGTTCGAAGTGGCGCCAACCGGCGCAGAGTTGGCGGACAAGTATGAAGGGCCGCCACCGATTGTGCCGGATGTCAGCCATTTCAGTGTTGCTCCGCCGGGTTCGGACATGGGGCAAAAGAAGGATGAAAAGCCGCCGGTGACACCGGACATCAGCCATCTGTCCATTGCCCCGCCGGGCAGCAAGTTGAGCGAATAAATCCCCGGATCAGCGGATTACAGGCAGGGCCGCTCGATCCGGTGGAGTTTGCCGGTGCGTTGGTCAAGCAGTTCGATGATCTGCTTTCTGTCTGCCTGTTCCTGCCCGGTAATCATCAGGATTTGCCGTTCCGGTTCTGGCAGCCATTCGGCGTTTTCCACCTTGCTCTGACAGGATGTGCTCGACGGCATTCCGGCCAGCGTCCGCTGCAGGGCCATCAGTCTCTGGTTCATTTCATTCTCGAGCACACTTAGCCGTTGCGCGTGGCGCTGCCGCAGCGTTTCCAGCTTGTCGCGATTGGTCGCGGACAGGGGCTGTTGTTGCAGGCTGTCGAGCCGGCCGCCGGCGAGGTAAAGGTTGTCTGCAGCGATATCCTTTTCCAGCTCTGCCAGCGCCAGCTCCTCATCGATAAAGCGGCGCAGGCTCGGGCTCTGGTTGCCGCTTTCCTGGGCGCTGCGCACTTTCAGTCTGGCGCCGACGATGTCACCACTGGCCAGCAGCGTGCGGGCGCTGGCGAGAATATCGTTGCCGCTGTCTTGTGCCATCAGGCCGTATTCGCCGAGATCACAGCCGGATTCAGTCAAAACCCGCACCGTATAACGCGCGCCTGCCTGCCAGCGGTGTCCTGACCAGGTGCGCCAGCGATCACCGCCAATTTCAAGGCGAATGCGCACATCCTCTTCGCCATTGCGGTACCACTGGTGATAGAGCGTTTCGCCGCCGCCGTCGATGACTTCAGTAAAAAACCACAGCCGCTCGCCCGGCGCGCTGCCATCGCCGACCGGTTCCCGTTCGCTGATGGCATCGGCAAAACCGGCCCGTGGCAGGGCCAACCGGCATTCCGCCTGTGCCAGTGCCGCTGTCATTGAAATCAGCAACAGAACAAGAATTCGCATGACGCACCCCGCAATAAAGCCCGTATCATAGGCCGACCTGAGGATGGGGCAAGCGGGAGAGTTCATGATTCAGACAATTCGTTGGCCGGTACCGATCATGCTGGCGGCCGTGGTTATCGTGCTGGCAGGAATGAAGGCAGCGTCGGATCTGCTGGAGCCGTTTCTGCTGGCGATTTTTATCAGCATTGTCTGTGCGCCGGCGGTTAACTGGCTGGCGGCGCGGCGCGTCCCGGAAGCGCTGGCAGTATTGCTGGTAATGGTCGGTTTGCTGCTGGTGGCGGTGCTGTCGATGGCGGTGCTGGGTGCATCAGTTAATGGTTTTATGCAGCAACTGCCAATCTACCAGGCGGCGCTGACCGAGCGCGCCGCAGGCGTGCTTAATCTGCTTGCCGAGCTTGGCGTTGATACCGATGTCTCGTCACTGAAGCAGCGTTTTGACCCCGGTGTCGCCATCGGTCTGGCCGGCAAGCTGATGGGCCGGTTCGGTTCGGTGCTGGGTAATGCGCTGCTGATTCTGGTGGCGGTGGCGTTCATTCTGCTGGAAGCCGCACGCATGCCGGCCAAGGTGCGTGCCGCTACGGCGGATGCCAGCAATGGGCTGGAAGCGTTTAACCGCTTCGCTGAAGGGGTGAAGGAGTATCTGGCGATCAAATCGGTAGTCAGTCTCGGCACCGGTGTGCTGGTAACCCTCTGGGTCTGGATGCTGGATGTGGACTACCCGCTGCTTTGGGGCGCGCTGGCGTTCATGTTCAATTACATCCCCAATATCGGTTCCTTTCTGGCGGCAATTCCGGCGGTGCTGCTGGCCTGGGTGCTGCACGGCGCGATTAATGCCGGTCTGGTGGCGGCCGGATATATTGTCATCAATACGGTAATCGGCAACTTTGTCGAGCCGCGCATCATGGGCCGCAGTCTGGGTCTGTCGACGCTGGTGGTATTCGTCTCGTTGATATTCTGGGGCTGGGTGCTGGGGCCGGTGGGCATGGTGCTGTCAGTACCGCTGACCATGATTCTGCGCATTGGTCTGGATGCCCACGAAAATACCCGCTGGATTGCCATCCTGCTCGGCCCGGAAGTGGAGAACACGGCCCGGCAGGAACCCGCAGAGTAACCCGTAGGAGCCGTCGATCGACGGCGAATGGCTCTCGCGGCCGGTCGGCCGCTCCTACAGTGGGGGCCTGAGATGCTGTTTCAGCGCCCGATGCCAGATCAGCACGCCGGCAATCACCGCCACCGGCATAACCACCAGATTGACCAGCGGGACCATGGTCACGGCCAGCACAATACAGCCAAAGCCCAGTACCAGCATACGTTGGCGGCGGGCGGCGGCTTTCATGCTCGGAAACGGCACCTGGCGGGTGTCGGCACCGTAATCGACGTACTGTAAACCGAGCAGCCAGCCGGACCACAGGAACCAGATCACCGGGGCGACGATATTGATCACCGGGATAAACAGCAGCACCAGTACCAGCAGCCCCACCAGTATGGTGCGCCAGAGCCAGTCCCAGGTTTTTCGGGCTTCGCGGCGGAAGGTGCGCAGGATCATGGCGGCGATGGACTCGGGCGGCAGTGCTGTGCCACTGACCTCGCGGTCGACCTGTTCTGCCAGCAGGCCCATAAAGGGCGCGGCGATCAGCTGCACAGCGATGGTGAAGGTGCTGGCGAACAGCATCAGCAGGGCCAGCCAGATCAGCAGCTGCAGCAGCCAGATGCTGGCGGTGATGACGCCGTTGAGAAAGGCAAATGAACCCTCCAGCTGCCAGCCGGCGCTGACCGCGGCGACCCAGCCCGCCAGTGAGCTGCCCGCCAGCCAGTACAGGCCGGTAAACAGCAGGATGTTGAAGGCCAGCGGCAGAATCACCCAGCGGCGCATCCCGGGTTGCCGGGCCAGGCGCAGGGCGCTTAAAAAATAACCTATTGCATCAAACACTTGGCTCTCCCTTTGGGGCTTTTTATCCGGTTGCCGGGAATGGTCGCAGATTCCTTATGGCGGCGGCCAATTTTCTATACACTAGCCGCTTTCACGGTGTTGTCCGGCCTGTCCGGCGCGCCGGATCCCTCTAACTGGATGACAGGGCGCCGCCGGATGTGGCGTCCATGGGCAGGTTACGCACGCCATGCGATTGAAAAGCATCAAGCTCGCCGGTTTCAAATCTTTTGTTGATCCGACCACCGCGACGTTCCCGGATAACCTGACTGCTGTGGTCGGGCCGAACGGCTGTGGCAAATCCAACATCATCGACGCAGTACGCTGGGTGATGGGCGAGTCGTCGGCCAAGCATCTGCGCGGCGAATCAATGGCGGACGTAATCTTCAACGGCTCCAATGCCCGCAAGCCGGTGGCTCAGGCGTCGATTGAGCTGGTGTTCGATAACGCCGATGGCACCCTGGGTGGCGAGTATGCCCGTTTCTCGGAAATCTCGGTCCGCCGTCAGGTAACCCGTGACGGTCAGTCGAACTATTTCCTCAACGGCACCAAGTGCCGGCGCAAGGACATCACCGATATTTTCCTTGGCACCGGTCTTGGCCCGCGCAGCTACGCCATTATCGAGCAGGGCATGATCTCGCGGCTGATCGAAGCCAGGCCGGAAGATCTGCGCATCTATATTGAAGAAGCGGCCGGCATTTCCCGTTACAAGGAGCGCCGCCGCGAAACCGAAAACCGGATGCGCCGTACCCGCGAGAACCTGGAGCGTCTGGCCGATATCCGTGACGAGCTGGAAAAGCAGATCGAGCGCCTGTCCCGACAGGCGGCAGCGGCGGAAAAGTACAAACAGTTAAAACAGGAAGAGCGGCACAAGGGTGCCGAACTGCGCGCCCTGCGCTGGCGCAACCTGAACACCCAGGTTGAGCAGATCGAATATGTCATGCGGGAACTGGAAGTCGCGGTGGAAGCCAAGATTGCCGAGCAGCGCCATGTCGATGCCGAGCTGGAACGGCTGCGCGATAGCCACACCGATGTGCAGGACCGCTTCAATGTGGTTCAGCAGCAGTACTACGGCCTGGGTGCAGAGGTGGCGCGGCTGGAACAGACCATCCAGTTCCAGCGCGAGCGCAAGCATCAACTCTATGAAGAACTGAAACAGATTGACAGCAACTGGGCTGATGCCAACCAGCATCTGCAAAGTGATGCGGAAAAAATTGCCGAGCTGGATGAGCGTCTGGCCGAAATCGAACCGCAAATGGAACTGCTGCGCGAGCAGGAAATGAACTCCGCAGAGTTGCTGGCCGCGGCTGAAGAATCGATGCAGCAATGGCAGCAGGAGTGGGAAAACTTCAACCACGGCGCCAATGAGTCACGCCGCCATGCGGACGTGGAACAGTCCCGTATCAAGCATCTGGAAACTTCGGTTGAGCGCCTGAGTGATCGTATTGATCGGCTTGGCAAAGAGCAGGGTGGCCTGGATGCCGAGCCGCTGGCCGCCGAGATGCGTCGTTTCGAGGAGCAGGTTGAGCAACTGCGGCAGCAACTTGAAGACGGTGAGCAGCGCAGCGAATCGGTGCAGGAAGAGATCAATACCCTGCGCCGCGAAAACGGCGAACGTGGCCGGGCGCTGGAGGAAAAGCGCGAGCGCATGCAGAAGCTGCGCAACCGGCATGCCTCGCTGGAGGCGTTGCAAAAAGCCGCCATGGGTGACGACGGCACGGTAAGCGAGTGGCTGTCACGCCACGGCCTGGCAGAAAAACCGCGGCTGGCGGATCGTCTGCAAGTGCAGAACGGTTGGGAAAAAGCGGTTGAGATGGTGCTGGGTGATGTCCTGCATGGTCTTTGCGTTGACGGCCTGGACCAGGTAGAGCAGTGGCTCGGTGATCTGCAAAACGGCCATGTCTGCCTGCTTACCGCTGCGGCTGGCGGCCAGGCCGGCAGCAAGGGTAATTCGCTGGCATCGCTGGTGTCCGGCCAGGTGCCGGCGTTGCTGCAGGATGTGTATGTTACCGACACGCTGGCCGAAGCGCTGGCACTGCGCAAGCAATTGTCCGGCCGTGAATCGGTGGTGACCCGCGACGGTATCTGGCTTGGCGCCGACTGGTTGCGGGTTAGCCGGGAACAGGATCAGGAAGCCGGCATTCTTGAACGTCGCCGCGAGCTCGAACAGCTTGAGCGTGACATCGATGAACTGGAAGACCAGATCATTGAACTGCGTGAAAAACTCGAATCCGGTCGTGAGCAGATTCAGCTGCTCGAGGAAGAGCGCGAGGAATGCCAGCGCCAGAGCAGCCGGGTTGGCCGTGAGCTGGGTGAGATCAATGCCCAGGTCAGTGCCCGGCAGGTGCGTCTTGAACAGATCACCATGCGCCGCGAACGTCTCGGCAGCGAACTGAATGAAGCCATGGCGCAGCGCGCCAGCGAGCAGGAGCAGCTGAAACAAGCCCGTGCGGTGTTGTCGGAAGCGGTGGAAGCCATGGCGCAAGACACCGAAGCAAGGGAAACCCTGCTGTCTCGCCGGGACGAAGCGCGGACGAAACTGGATGAAGTGCGCCAGCGCGCCCGCCACGACCGCGACACCCTGCATCATATGGCTATGGAAGTGCAGGGCGCCCGTACTCAGGCAGATTCCCTGCGTCTTGGTCTGTCGCGTCTGGAAGTCCAGACCCGGCAGCTGACCGAGCGCAAAACGGCGATTCAGGCACAGCTGGCCGACGGTGACGACCCGGCTCGCGAACTGGCCATGCAACTGGAAGAAAAACTCGAAGCCCGTCTCGAAGCCGAACAGGCCATGCAGACGGTGCGCCGTGAACTGGAAACCATCGACCATGAAGTGCGTGGTCTGGATGGTCGCCGGCAGCAGTACGAACGCGAGTCCCAGGAAATTCGCGGCAAGCTCGACAACAAGCGGATGCAGTGGCAGGAGATCAAGGTCCGGCGCAGCACCGTGCAGGAACAGCTGGTCGAGCAGCAGTTTGATCTTGATACCGTGCTGGCCAACCTGGCGGAAGATGCCGAGGAGCAGAACTGGTCCGAAGAGCTGGAGCAGATTGCCCAGCGTATTTCCCGTCTCGGCCAGATCAATCTGGCGGCGATTGACGAATATCGCCAGCAGTCGGAACGAAAAGAGTACCTCGACCGTCAGAACGCCGATCTTGAAGACGCGATGAAGACGCTGGACAACGCGATCCGCAAGATTGATCGCGAAACCCGGACGCGCTTCAAGGAATATTTCGACCGCATCAACCACGGGTTGCAGGAGCTGTTCCCGAAAGTATTCGGCGGCGGCCATGCTTATCTGGAACTGACCGGCGAGGATCTGCTCGACACGGGCGTGACCATCATGGCGCGCCCGCCGGGCAAGCGGAACAGTACCATCCACCTGTTGTCTGGTGGTGAGAAGGCGCTGACGGCGTTATCGCTGGTGTTCTCGATCTTTCGTCTGAACCCGGCACCGTTCTGTATGCTTGACGAGGTCGATGCGCCGCTGGACGATGCCAATGTTGGTCGTTTCTGTAATCTGGTGCGCGAGATGTCGCCGATGGTGCAGTTTATCTTCATCACCCACAACAAGATCTCCATGGAAATGGCGAGTACCCTGATGGGCGTCACCATGCATGAGCCGGGCGTATCGCGTCTGGTGGCGGTGGATGTGGATGAAGCGGCGGAAATGGCCACGGCATAATTGCCACAGGCCACTGCACGGGCCACTGCACGGGCCACTGCACGGGCCACTACACGGGCCACTGTAGGAGCCGTCGATCGACGGCGAAAGCTTTTCGCGGCCGCCAGGCCGCTCTTGCGAGGCCGGGTTGTGAAGGAAATTCGGGCTGTACCGACAAACGGAATCTGAGAGGGACAGGCAGTGGGGCTTGAAACGCTGATCGTCATTCTGGTGATCCTGATCATTGGCATTCTTGCCGATGGGGTCCGGCGCATGCTGAAGGAACGCAACAACCGTCTGCGTCTGCGCATTGATCCGAAAGCAAAAGAGCTGGCAAAGCAGCCGTATGACGAGGTCAATCCTGAGTTGCCTTCCGGTGGCGCCCGGGTCTTGCCACGGACTGGCGCTGAGGTGCGCACGCCGAAACCGGTGCCCACTACCCAGCGCCGTCAGGCACCGGGGCTTGGCAATACCGGCAGCACGGCACATGCGCCAAAGGCGCCACCGCTGGCGATGGAGCCGGAGGAAGAGAGCAAACCGCCGGTGACCGCCGCCGTGCAGGTGGACCTGTTTCAGCAGCCAGACAGCGCTGCTTCGTCGGCGCAAACGCCGGCAACCATGGAGCCAGAGCTGGAGCCCGAGCCGTCGCCGGAGCCTCGTCGTGCAGCGCCCGAACTGCTTGAAGTGATTGTCATGCACATGGTTACCCCGGCGGCCAATGCCATGCCCGGTCGTGATCTGTTGCAGGCATTGCTGGAGCAGGGCATGCGCTACGGCGACATGAATATTTTCCATCGCCACCAGGCCCGCAATGGTCGCGACGAGTTGCAGTTCTCCATGGCCAATGCGCTGGAGCCAGGCACCTTCGACATTGACAGCATGGAAACCCAGTCCTTCCGCGCCGTGACCTTCTTCCTGAAAATGCCGGGGCCGGCCAATCCCGGTGATGCGCTGGAGCGGATGATCAAGACCGTGCGCCATCTCGGCGACCGCTTCGGCGGTGAAGTGCGCGACGATCAGCACAGCGCGCTGACCCAGCAGACCATCGAGCACATGCGTGAGCGAGTGCGTGACTTTGAACGACGCGCGCGGGTGGCCGGTGTCTGAAGCGGTTGCCGATCAGGTTCGCCGGCTGCGCGAACAGCTGTCTGACTGGAGTTACCGCTACTACGTCCTCGATGAACCGGCAGTGCCGGACGCCGAGTACGATCGCGCGTTTCGTGCCCTGCAAAATCTCGAACAGCAACACCCGGAGCTGATCAGCGCAGATTCACCGACCCAACGGGTGGGTGACCGGCCGCTGGACGGCTTTCCTGAAGTTGCTCACGAAGTGCCCATGCTAAGTCTCGGCAATGTTTTTAATGATGAAGAATTCCTGGGATTTGATCGTCGGGTTCGTGAATTACTCAAGAATGACCTTGGCCCCGGGGATGATCTGTTTGATAGTGCCGATGTTGTCTATACCTGTGAGCCCAAGCTGGACGGCGCGGCAGTAAGCATTCTCTACGTGAACGGGATGCTTGTGCGCGGCGCGGCGCGAGGCGATGGTTACGTTGGGGAGGATATTACGTCTAATGTACGTACTATCAGGAATGTGCCCCTGTCCCTTCGCGGCAAAGGCTGGCCAAAAGTTTTAGAGGTTCGGGGTGAAGTCTTTATTGCAAAGGCCGATTTTGACGCCTTGAATGCAACAGCACGGGAGAAGGGAGATAAGGTCTACGCTAATCCCAGAAATGCGGCTTCGGGAAGCATCCGTTTGCTGGATCCCAAAATCACCCAAACCCGTCCGATAACAATGTGTATCTATGGCTTTGGCATGGTTGATGGTGACCTGCCTGATAGCCAAAGCAAATGCATGGCGATGTTCAAGTCGTGGGGTCTTCCTGTCAGTGATGAGTTGAAAGTGGCGCGTGGCGCTTCGGAGTGCTTGAGTTACTTCGAAGATATTGGCAAGAGGCGGCTGTCCTTGCCATATGACATAGACGGGGTTGTTTTCAAAGTTGATAGTTTGAGCTGGCAGAAGACGCTAGGGTTTCGTGCGCGCGAGCCTCGCTGGGCGGTGGCATTCAAGTATCCTGCCCAGGAAGAGCAAACCGAGCTGTTAGGGGTGGATTTTCAGGTTGGGCGAACTGGTGTGCTCACTCCTGTGGCCCGTCTGAAACCTGTTCATGTCGCAGGTGTTACTGTTTCCAAAGCCACGCTTCACAATATGGACGAGATCCAACGTCTTGGTTTGATGGTTGGAGATACTGTAGTTGTTCGTCGAGCGGGGGATGTGATTCCCCAGATAACAATGGTTGTTGAAGGGCGTCGGCCTGAAACTGCCAGAGTAATAGAGCTGCCCCGGTCCTGCCCGATATGCGGTTCCGGAGTAGAGAGGGATGAGCTGGTCAAGCGTTCCAAAGGGGGTGAAAAAACCTCCGAAGGTACCGCCTATCGCTGTGTGGGGCATTTGGCTTGTAGAGCGCAGCTTACCCAGGGGCTGATCCACTATGCCGGGCGGAAGGCGATGGATATCGAGGGGCTTGGCGAGAAGGTCGTTGCGCAGCTGGTGGAACGAACGCTGGTTTCCTCCGCTGCCGATCTGTACACCCTTGAGTACAAGGATGTCGTTGATCTGGACGGTTTTGCTGAGCTTTCTGCTAATAATCTGATTCAATCAATTGAAGCCAGCCGAGAGGTCTCCTTGGCGCGCTTCGTCTACGCCCTGGGGATTCCACATGTTGGAGAGGAAACCGCAAAAAGGTTGGCGGGCGTTCTGGGTTCCTTTGATCGAATCAGGCGCGCCTTGCCTGAGGTGTTGATGTGGCTTCCGGATATTGGTGCTGAGGTAGCATCCTCAATCTCGAATTTTTTCTCTGACGATCATAACGTAGCTGTTTTAGACAGGTTGGTTAATAAACGGTTGGTTAGAATCAGGGATGAGCACGAAGTTTCTCCTTGTGGCCGGGTTTCGCTTTCTCTTCTGGTCGAGGCTATGAAAATTCCGGATATCGGCAAGGTTTGGGCTGAGGCGCTAGCCGGATTCTCCGGCAATAGTTTGAGCGATCTCATTTCTTTGAGTCAGGATCGATCAAAGGTCATATCAGTTGCAGGTGCCAAGGGCAAAGTCATTCCGGATAAAGCGGCGGAATCACTCTGTTTGTTCTTCTCTGAGCAGGCTAATGTCGATCGGGCGTTGGCTATTGAGGAGCAGTTGCTGGAGTTCTCGATGCATTGGCAAAGCAAAGAGGTTGCGCCTGACAGCCTTCCTCTTTCTGGCCAGGTTTGGGTCTTGACCGGAACTTTGGCAAGCATGGGGCGTGATATTGCCAGGCAAAAGCTGGAAGAATTGGGAGCAAAAGTTGCCGGTACTGTGTCGGTGAAGACGACCAGGGTCGTGGCAGGAGAGAAGGCCGGCTCAAAACTGAACAGCGCAATTGGGCTCGGTGTGGATGTCATCAATGAGGACGAATTCCTGAAATTGCTTTCTGACCTTTCCGGTGAAGGCATGAATTAGCAAGAGCCGGTTTGGCGCCTGGTCTATAAAAAAACCCGCCACTTTGTGACGGGTTTTTTTTGACTTCTTCAGGCTCGCTTGTCAGGGAGTTTTCAACTATCCCTGAACATCGGAGCTATCAGGGCCAGAGGCCTGCCCAGTTAAAGTCACTGGCGGTGCTGACATTGTTGTGCCAGATCTCACCGCCCTTGTTATCGTCGATATTCACGCTGCCATCGGACTCCGGCCAGCTGTAGTCCTCCGAGAAGACAGTGAAGACCCAGTAGTCCTTGCCATCGCCGAGCTCGTTGGCGTTGTAGTACTCAAGACTCCACAGCTCGGACAGCACCGC
>JBECKT010000074.1:0-8475 GCA_040235405.1 Alcanivoracaceae bacterium | reverse complement strand
CTGATTGCTGCAGTTGCCGAACAGCATCGACTGCGCCGGGCAGGGGCTGAGAACCTTCATACAGCACCCCGGAGAGATCGAGAAACAGTCCGCGTAGCATGGCTACCTCCGCGATGTTCCGGTTCATCCCCTGGATGCTACTCCTGTCGGCGGGCGCGGTCAGCGCAGGCACCATAATGGTGCTGGCCCGGCGCTGGCTACAGTTGTTTCCGGAGGTTGCTACGGTGGCAATCTCCCTGCTGACAACGATGATTGGGCCGGGATGCCGTGGCATACTTCGGCCCCGGTATCCGCTGAAGCGCTTGGGGTGAAGTTCGGGTGAAAATGTTGTTTGCCATGGTTGCGCTGCCGCTGTTGGGTGCCCTGTTGCCGCGACTGGTGCAGCCGTTGGGGCGGCGCAGCGTAGCCGTCGCGGCGGCCTTGCCGGCGTTACTGGCATTTTTGTTGCTGGCCTCGGCCGCACCGGCCGTGATTGGCGAGGGGGCCGTCTGGAAGGCGTCGCTGCCATGGCTGCCCCAGGCCGGGCTGGCGCTGGCGTTCCGGCTGGATGGTCTGGCCTGGTTGTTTGCCCTGCTGATCCTTGGGATCGGCCTGCTGGTCATTCTTTACGGCCATTACTACCTCGACAAACGCGACCCCGGCGGCCGGTTTTTCTCCTTTTTGCTGTTGTTCATGGCAGCGATGCTCGGCGTGGTCACCGCCGATAACCTGTTGCTGCTGGTGGTGTTCTGGGAGTTGACCAGTATCAGTTCCTTCCTGTTGATCGGTTACTGGTCGGATCAGTCGGCGGCACGCAAGGGCGCGCGCATGGCGCTGACCCTGACCGGCGCAGGCGGCCTGGCACTGCTGGCGGGGGTGATTCTGATTGGCCAGACGGTCGGCAGTTATGATCTGGGCACGGTGCTGGAAAGCGGCGACCGGATTCGTGCGGACAGTCTTTATCCGCTGATGCTTTCGCTGGTGCTGTTCGGTGTTTTTACCAAATCGGCACAGTTTCCTTTCCAGTTCTGGTTGCCGCATGCAATGTCGGCGCCGACTCCGGTGTCGGCCTATCTGCATTCCGCCACCATGGTGAAAGCCGGCGTATTTCTGCTGGCCCGCCTTTACCCGGCATTGGCCGGCACCGATCTCTGGTTTGTGCTGGTCAGCTCCGCCGGCCTCGCCACCTTGCTGTTCGGCGCCTGGATGGCGCTGTTCCGGCATGACCTGAAGGGATTGCTGGCCTACTCAACCATCAGCCATCTCGGCCTGATTACCCTGTTGTTCGGTTTGAATACGTCGCTGGCAGCGGTGGCGGCAGTGTTTCATATCATCAACCATGCCACCTTCAAGGCATCGCTGTTTATGGCGGCCGGCATTATCGACCATGAAACCGGCACCCGGGATATTCGCCGGCTTGGCGGTCTGCGTCGCTATCTTCCGGTAACCGCAGTGCTGGCGACGGTGGCATCAATGGCGATGGCCGGCGTGCCGTTGCTGAACGGTTTTCTCAGCAAGGAAATGTTTTTCGCGGTGGCAACCGAGACGTCGCTGTATGGCAGCCTGCACTGGCTGGTGCCAATTCTTGCGGTGCTGGCGGGGGGGCTTTCCGTGGCTTACTCGCTGCGTTTTGTCCACGATGTTTTCTTCGGTGAAGTGCCGCCTGCGTTGGCAGCGCACCATCCCCATGAGCCGCCGTACTTCATGCGTGCCCCGGTGGAAGTGCTGGTGGTGCTGTGCCTGCTGGTCGGGATTTTCCCGGCGGTGTTTGTCGGTCCGTTGCTGGCCGCCGCGGCATCGGCAACCCTGAACGGATCGTTGCCGGAATACAGTCTGGCCATCTGGCACGGTTTCAACCTGCCGTTGCTGATGAGTGTGGTGGCATTGTTTGGCGGCATCCTGCTATACCGCTTCCGCACGCCACTGTTTGCGTTGCAACGCAGCTGGCCACGGCCTTCGGCGCCGCAGGTATTTGAGCATTGCTTGCAGAACATGATCGGGGCTGCTGGCGCGGTGGTTAAGTGGATTGATAATGGCGCCTTGCAGCGCTACGTCGCCTGGTTATTGCTGCCAGTGGCGCTGATGATGCTGGCAGCCATCGCCTCGATGCCGGACTGGCTCGGTGAGCGTGCGCTGACGCCGGTGGATGGTCTGGCGGTGCTGGCAGCGGTGCTGGCAGTGGTGTCCGCAGTGGCAACCGTATTGCTGCGTCGGCGTCGTCTGATTGCCCTGTTAATGATCAGCGTTGTCGGTCTGGTGGTATCGCTGGTATTCCTGCGCCTGTCGGCGCCGGACCTTGCCCTGACCCAGCTGGCGGTGGAAGTGGTGACAGTGCTGTTGCTGATGCTGGCGATGTATTTTCTGCCAACCCGCGGCACCATTGAATCCAGCAGTTGGGATGTCAGTCGCGATCTTTTTCTGTCAATTTCCATCGGTGCAGGCATGGGGTTGCTGGCGCTGTTCGCCATGACCCATCCGGGCGACACCATCTCCGCATTCTTTATCGACAACAGTGTGCCCGGTGGTGGCGGCAAGAATGTCGTTAACGTCATTCTGGTTGATTTCCGCGGTTTTGATACGCTTGGTGAGATAACTGTGCTGGCCATTGCCGCTGCCGGCATTTACGCCTTGCTGGAAAATCTTGGCCTGTGCTTGCCCCTGTATGATCCGGACGGTCGGCGCTGGGCGCGTGAGCGCCATCCGCTGGTGCTGAGAGTGATCTCCCAGGCGGTACTGCCGATCGCTTTGCTGGTGGCAATGTATATTTTGCTGCGCGGCCATAATCTGCCCGGCGGCGGTTTTATTGCCGGCCTGGTGACGGCGGTGGCGCTGGTACTGCAGTATGTTGCCAATGGCGTGCACTGGGTACATGCGCGCGTGCCGAATAATTATCATCCCCTCGTGGCTTCCGGGGTGCTGCTGTCGGCGCTGACCGGGCTGGCCAGTTTGTTGTTTGATCATCCATTTCTGACCTCCACGTTCTCGCATCTGCATTGGCCGCTGGTCGGAGAATTCGAACTCGCCAGCGCCATGCTGTTTGATCTGGGTGTTTATCTCACTGTGGTTGGTGCGACGCTGCTGATTCTCGCCCGGCTTGGCAAATTGTCTGTGGTTGAGCACGAGGAGAGCTACTGATGGAGATCCTGCTCGCTATCATGATTGCGGCGCTGACCGGTTGTGGTGTCTATCTGATTTTGCGTTTACGTACCTTTCCTGTGGTGCTGGGGCTGACCCTGCTCAGTTACGCGGTCAACCTGTTTCTGTTTTCTATGGGGCGTCTGCTGGAAAATGCGCCGGCGGTGATTGGTGCTTCTGAGCTGCATGCTGACCCGTTACCGCAAGCGCTGGTGCTGACGGCCATCGTCATCGGTTTTGCCATGACCGCATTTCTGATGGCGCTGGCGTTGCGCGCCTGGGGCGAGTTTGGCAGTGACCATATTGACGGCAGGACAGATGAGCTGGACCCGGAGCAGCGTCCATGATGGCGCATATGATTATCCTGCCGGTGTTGTTGCCGCTGTTTGCCGGGCTGCTGATTCTGCTTGAGTGGCGGCAGCGCATCTGGTTGCGCCGCCTGATCAGTCTGGCTGCTACCGCAGCATTGTTGCCACTGGCCGGATACCTTTGGTTGCAGGCCGCTGGTGGCGAGATTGGTGTTTATCATCTCGGCGACTGGGCACCACCGTTCGGTATCGTGCTGGTGCTTGATCAGCTGGCAGCGCTGATGTTGCTGGTGACGGCGCTGCTGGCGCTGCCGGTTTGTTTGCAGGCCTGTCGTGGCGAAGATAAAAATGGCGCCAACTTTCAGGCGCTGTTCCAGTTCCAGTTGCTTGGTATAAATGGCGCTTTTCTCACCGGCGATCTGTTCAATCTTTTTGTCTTTTTTGAAGTGTTGCTGATCGCCTCCTATGCATTGTTGATGCATGGCCAGGGCGCTGAGCGAGCGCGTGCCGGAGTACACTATGTGGTCCTTAACCTGACCGGTTCCAGTCTGTTCCTGTTTGGTCTTGGTTTGATTTATGCCGCTACCGGAACCCTGAACATGGCGGATGTGACACGGGTGCTGATGGAAGGCCGACTGGTATCGCCGTTACTGCTGCAAATCGGTGGCGCGCTGTTGTTGCTGGTGTTTGCCCTGAAGGCCGCATTACTACCGTTCTGTTTCTGGCTGCCGGGCGCCTATGCGGCGGCCAGCGCGCCAGTGGCGGCGTTGTTCGCGATTATGACGAAAGTCGGGTTGTATGCGATCTGGCGGCTCTGGCCGCTGTTGTTCGGCCATGAGGCCAGTCCGCTCAACTCGCTGGTGACGCCATGGTTGTGGCCGCTGGCGTTGCTGACGCTGGCTTTCGCCGCACTGGGTGTGCTGTCGGCCACCCGGTTGGCGACGCTCGCGGCCTGGCTGGTGCTGATGTCAGTCGGCTCATTGATGGCAGTGTTGACGCTGGCTACCGAGCAGGCGTGGGCGGCGGGGTTGTATTATCTGGTCCATTCCACGCTTGCTGCCGCTGCACTGTTTCTTCTGGTTGGATTGATCAGCGCCCAGCGCGGGTTGCTGGCTGATCAGTTAAAGGCTGGCAATGATCTCCCGCCGTCACTGGCGGTGCTGTTTCTGATTCTTGCGGTGGTGCTGGTTGGTCTGCCGCCGTTATCCGGATTTATCGGCAAGATGATGCTGTTGCAGGCCACTCCGGATGCGATTTTCTGGATCCTGCTGCTGCTGGCCAGTTTGCTGTCATTGATTGCGTTCAGTCGTGCCGGGTCGACAGTGTTCTGGCGCCAGCAAAAAGATGCTTTTGCCGAGCGCATGGCGGTGGCGGATCTGATTCCGCTTCTGCTGTTGCTGTTGTGCACGCTGGTGATGGTGCTACTGGCTGGTCCTCTTGCTGAAGCTGCCCGTGGCATTGCTGTTCAGTTGCTGGATAGTCAGGGTTATGTTGATGCAGTGCTTGGTTCCGGGAGGGCGTTGCCATGAAGCGTTTCTGGCCTAGCCCGCTGCTCAGTCTGGCGATGTGGTGTTTGTGGCTGCTGCTCGCCAATGATTTTTCTGCCGGACAAATGGTGCTGGGAATATTTTTTGCCTGGCTGATTCCTCTGCTGACTGAACCGTTCTGGCTGGATCGTCCGCGCGTCCGCAAGCCGTGGAAGCTGCTGTCATTTCTGTTGCTGGTGCATCGCGACATTCTGGTGGCTAATCTGGCCGTGGCCAAACTTATTCTGAGCCCGCCATCAAAATTGCGGCCGGCTTTTGTCGAGGTGCCACTGGATATTCGCAATGATTTCGTCATCACAATACTTGCCAGTGTGGTGTCGCTGACGCCGGGCACCGTGTCTGCAGATGTCAGTCAGGATCGTACCGTGCTGCTGGTGCACGGGCTTGATGTGGCGGATATTCCGGCGATGATTGCTACTATCAAGCAACGTTATGAGGCACCATTGAAGGAGATATACGGATGCTGAGTACAGCGCTGATAATCGGATTCTTCATGGTCGGCACCGCGCTGATGCTGGGCGGCTGGCGTATCCTGATCGGGCCGACCTTGCCGGACCGGATTCTTGCTCTGGACACGCTTTACATCAACAGCATTGCATTGATTGTTCTGTTTGGCATTCATGCCGGAACCAGCCTCTATTTTGAAGCTGCATTGCTGATTGCGCTGATCGGCTTTGTCAGTACGGTGGCGGTAGCAAAATATCTTTTGCGCGGCGACATAATCGAGTAAAGGGAGCGGATACATGACCATGGCTACTGAGGTTCTGGTGTCATTTCTGATCCTGACCGGGGCAACCTTTACCCTGATTGGCTCCATCGGCCTGGTGCGGTTGCGGGATTTTTATACCCGCCTGCACGGGCCGACCAAGGCCACTACGCTGGGAGTCGGTAGCATTATTCTGGCATCACTGGTTTTCTTTACGGCCAAAGCCGGTGTGTTGAGCGTGCATGAACTGCTGATTACTCTATTTCTGTTCATCACCGCGCCGGTCTCGGCGCACCTGCTGGCCAAGGCGGCCATGCACCGTCAGGAAAAAAAAGTAAAAAATACTCGCGGCGAACCCTGGCAGCAGTGAACTTTCCGGAAAACCCCCGGTCAGAACCCGTGACTGCAGGCTGGTAACCCCCGATCCCCCGATCCCGCTGGCCTGTAGTCTCTGAACGGCGTCGGTCTTTCCCCAGAGACCGGCGTGGCAAGCACCCCCGACAGCCCATCCCCCCGGTTGCTGTCGGGGGTTTTTTTATACCGGCAGATCCAGCCACTCGCCGATTTTGTCCCAGGCTTCATCGCTGCCGGTGCCGGCGGTGGAGGAGAACAGCTGCACTGACAGCGGCGCCGGGTGCCCGGCCAGTTCTTTGCGGGTATTCAGCAGCGTGGTTTTGGCTGCTCCGAACTTCAGCTTGTCCGCCTTGGTCAGCAGAATATGCAGTGGCATATTGGCCTGGGCGGCCCACTGCACGATCATCTGGTCAAAATCCTTGAGCGGATGGCGCACGTCCATCAACAGGATCAGGCCCTTCAGGCATTCACGCCCGGACAGGTAGCCATCGATTTCCTGCTGCCAGGCGTCGCGGGTGCTGCGGTCGACCTTGGCATAGCCATAACCGGGCAGGTCGACAATCCGGCGCTGCTCGTCCACGGCAAAGAAGTTCAACAGCTGGGTACGGCCCGGGGTTTTCGAGGTCCGCGCCAGCGACTTCTGGCCGCACAGGCGGTTGATGGCGCTGGATTTGCCGGCATTGGAGCGACCGGCGAAGGCGATCTCGGAGCCGTCGTCCGGCGGGCACTGGGACATCTTCTGCGCGCTCTTGTCGAAGCGGATCTGGCGCAGAATCTGCTCCACCGGGTGCATCTTCACGGGAGCGGACACATTAAATCCTTGCGTTGATTACGGGTATGACAGCCGGTGGTGCTGGTATATAATCGCCGCCGGCCCGCGTCGGGGCTTTCTACCGAAACCCGGCGCCAGACGCAAACTCCTTCTTTCCGACCTGCCGGTCGGTGCTTTCCGGAGACTGAAATGCGCAAGTTGATGGTTACCCTGCTGCTTTCCGGCCTCGCCATGGCGGCTTCCGCCAATGTTGAGGAGAAATTCAAGGCCAGCTGTACCTTCTGCCATTCGACCGGGGCTGCTGGTGCACCGAAGGCCGGTGACAAGGCTGCCTGGGCGCCACGTCTGGAGAAGGGTATGGATACTTTGCTGAAGAATTCGAAATCCGGTATTGGTGGTATGCCGCCGATGGGTATGTGTAACACCTGCACCGATGAAGATTTCAAAGCCCTGATCGAATACATGTCGAAGTAAGGACCGATGATGAACAAGCTGAACTTTGCAGTAGTAGTGTTGGCCGCCGCTTTCTCCATGCCGGCCATGGCCGCCGGTGATGTCGCCGCCGGCGAAAAAAAGGCCGCCGTTTGTGCAGCCTGTCACGGTCAGGATGGTAACAGCCCGGGGGGCGACTTCCCGTCGCTGGCGGGTCAGGGCGAGAAATATCTGGCCAAGCAGCTGGCTGATTACAAGAGCGGCGCTCGCAAGAATGCCATCATGCAGGGTCAGGCCGCTGGCCTGAGCGAGCAGGACATGGCTGATCTGGCAGCGTTCTATGCCGGCAAGACCATCAAGGGTGGCAGCGCCAAAGCGGAGCTGGTTGCTACGGGTGAGCGTCTCTACCGCGGTGGCAATGCGGCCAGTGGTGTGGCCGCCTGTGCCGGCTGCCATGGCCCGGCGGGTCAGGGGGTTGATGCTGCCGGCTTCCCGTCGCTGGCAGGCCAGCACGCCAGCTACACCGAGGCGCAGCTGCGTGCGTTCCGCGCTGCCGGTCGCAAAGATATCGGCGCGCCAGCTTACCGGGCCAACGATGCTGACGGCGGAGCGCTGGGCATGATGCAGGCGGTGGCGGCGAAGATGTCAGACGCTGAAATTCAGGCAGTGGCCAGTTATATTTCCGGCCTTGGCAAGTAATCCCGGCCGGGATCAGCAAAAAAGGCAGCCTTGGGCTGCCTTTTTTGTTTTATTGCGGTAAAAAAGAGGACACTCAGGGCGGTTGTCGGGATATTTTCCGGCGGCACTGTGTCCGACAGGGCCAAGGCCGTCAATCCGGTGCTTTTTATCAGGAGGAACACATGTTGCGTTATCTGTCCGTATTTCTGACGGCACTGGGTCTGGCGGTTTCCGTCAGTGCCTGTGCAGAATCCGCCGACCATGCCCGTTTTGCGGCGGATACTCATTACAAGGTGCTCGACAAACCGGTGGCGGTCGATGATCCGTCAAAGGTCGAAGTGCGTGAATTCTTCTTCTATGGCTGCCCACACTGCTATGACACCGAACCGCTGGTGGAGCAGTGGTTGACCGGCAAGGCTGCGGACGTCGATTTTGTTCGCAGTCCGGTGCTGTTTATCAATGGCGCGGAGCCGCTGGCCCGGGCTTATTATGTTGCCCAGAGCAAAGGCCTGCTGGAGAAGATGCACAAGCCAATATTTGATGCCATTCACAAGCATCGCGAGC
>JBECKT010000015.1:0-7294 GCA_040235405.1 Alcanivoracaceae bacterium | reverse complement strand
CTACTGGTGGAGAAGTTGCGTGATGTGCCGGAAAGCCAGCGCACTGCGCGTTATCGAGCAGTGATCGTGATGCTGCGCCATGCCGATGACCCGACACCTGTGATTACCCAAGGCAGCTGGGAAGGGCGGATTGTCCTCGAGCCGAAAGGCGAGGGCGGCTTTGGTTATGATCCGCATTTTCTCGTTCCGGAGCTGGATAAAACAGCGGCGGAACTGTCGGCGGTGGAGAAACATGCGCTCAGCCATCGCGGCAAGGCGATTGCCGAACTGATTAAACAACTCTGACCCTACTGTAGGAGCCGTCGATCGACGGCGAAATCTTTTGATAAAAAGATTCGCGGCTGATCAGCCGCTCCTGCAGGGAACTCTGAACGAGGCATTCTTGATTCCGTTGTCGCTCTACATTCATGTGCCCTGGTGCGTGCGCAAGTGCCCGTACTGCGATTTCAATTCCCATGAGCGTGGCGACATTCCCGAGCAGGCCTATCTGGCGGCGTTGATTGAGGATATCAGCGCCGATCTGCATCAAGTGGCCGGGCGGCGTATCGAAACCGTGTTTATTGGTGGCGGCACGCCGAGCCTGATGTCCGGGGATTTTTATCAGACATTGTTCAGCGAGATCCGCCAGCGAATAGACATTGCTGCGGACGCCGAGATCACGCTGGAAGCCAATCCGGGCACGCTGGAGCAGGGCAGGTTCGAGGCCTATCGGACGGCCGGCATCAATCGGCTGTCGATTGGTGTGCAAAGTTTTAATCCGGCGCATCTGCAGGCGCTTGGCCGGATTCATGGCAAGGATGAAGCGATCCTTGCGGCCGAGGCGGCGCGCCGTGCCGGCTTTGATAATTTCAATCTGGATCTGATGCACGGCTTGCCGGGGCAGGGCAGGGAGCAGGCGCTGGCGGATCTGGAACAGGCCATTACGCTGGGGCCGACCCATCTGAGCTGGTACGAGCTGACCATCGAGCCGAACACCGCCTTTTACAGCAACCCGCCGGCGCAGCCCGACAGCGACGAGATGGCCGACACCGAGGAGGCCGGCTTTGCCCTTTTGGCCCGGCACGGTTTCGAGCGCTACGAGATCTCCGCCTTTGCCCAACCGGGCCGGCGCTGCCGCCACAACCTGAACTACTGGCAGTTCGGCGACTATCTGGGCATCGGCGCCGGCGCCCACGGCAAACTCACCGATACCGACGGCCGCATCCTGCGCTACCAGAAAACCCGCCAGCCCGAGCACTACCTGGCCGGCGCCGAGCGCACCCGCCAGCAACGCTGGCTCGAGCCGGACGAGTTGCCGATGGAGTACTTCCTCAACAGCCTGCGGCTGATCGAGGGCGCCCCGGCGAGCCTGTTCGAGGCGCGCACCGGGCTGCCGCTGGATACCCTGTCCGCCACCTTGGCATCTCTCCGTAGCAAGCAATTACTTACTCCCGACATCTTCAATATAAGCTGCTCTGCTCTGGGTATCCGCCATCTGAACCGGGTGCTTGAGGCTTTCTGAAGGGCAATTATTAAAGCTTTGTAAAACCACCACCCCGAACCTTGCTCATTTTATGAACCAGATTCAGAATCATTCCCCCTTACCGCCACAACCCATTCCCTATGGCCATTCAGGACCGCAAAGAACGCCAACTCGCGGAGCGCGAGCAGCTGTTTCTGAATGCTGCCCGCGAGCAGATCTGTCAGGACGGCCTGCTCAGCCTGCAAATGGCCAAAATTGCCCGTGCCTGCGACTATGCCACCGGCACCCTGTATCAACATTTTTCCTCGAAAGAAGACCTTTTGGTCTCCATCTGCAGCGAACTTGTGGACAAAAGAGTCGAAATATTCAATCGCCTGGTGGCCTGGGAGGCGCCCAGCCGGGAACGTATCTTTGGTATCGCCGTCGGCGACATCATCTTTGCCCGCCATTACCCGGAGCACTTCCGGCTGGCCCAGTTCGTCTTCACCGAGGTGGTCTGGCAAGCTGCCTCCGACCGGCGCCGCCAGCAGCTGCTGGAAACCAGCAAGCCGATGGGCGAGGCAGTGCAACGCATTATTGAAGACGCGGTTGCCGCCGGAGATCTCGACCTGCGTGGCAGGCCGCTGCTGGAAATGACTTTGGGGCAGTGGACCATGACCCTGGGCATGCACAACCTCGTTCACGCCGAAGGGGTCCTGCAGCTCTATAACCTGCACGACCCGTACCGGATATTGCTGCGACAACTGAATGCCCTGCTAAATGGCGTCGGCTGGCAGCCACAACAGGATCCGTTTGATGAGCAAGCGCTTGAAGCATTGGTGCAACGCATCCAGCGCAATGTATTTGCCGATCTGTGCGAGAACGGCGCCGAAAAAACACCGTAGGAGCGGTCGACCGACCGCGATTTTTACCAGGCGATGGCGACAACGGCTTTCGCCGCCGGTGGGCGGCTCCTACAACAGACTTTAACGATTTACGTAAATAGAGGAACTGTCCAATGAGTAAACGCATGATCCTCATGCTGGTGGCCTGTGCTGTGGTTTTTGGTCTGGTATTCGGACTCAAGGGCGGGCTTGGTTTTATGACCAATAAGTTCTTCGACAACATGCCGATGCCCCCTGCCACTATCACTGCCACCGAAGCGAAATCGGATGAGTGGGTGCTGGCGCTGGACGCGGTTGGCACGGTGCGCGCGGTTAACGGCGTGGAAGTCACCACCCAGGTCGCCGGCGAAGTGGAAAAAATCCATTTCAATTCCGGTGATGAAGTGAAACAGGGTGCCGCACTGGTATCGCTGGATGCGCGCACCGACAGCGCCCAGCTGAAAGCTCTGGAAGCTGCGGCCCGTCTTGCTGAACAGGAATACGAGCGGTTCCAGACCCTGTTCAAACAGGGTTCGATTTCCCGTTCGGAACTGGATCGTCGGCAAAGCGAACGCGATCAGGCCATTGCCACCGCCAATGCACAACGCGAGCGGGTTGCCCAGAAAACCATTCGGGCGCCATTCAGTGGCAAGCTTGGCATTCGTCAGGTCGACCTCGGCCAGTATCTGAATCCGGGCGATGCCGTGGTCACCCTGCAGCAACTGAATCCGATCTACGTAAACTTCTCGTTGCCGGAACGCGACCAGCCCCTGCTGCAATCTGGCCTTGCCGTGCGCGCCACGCTGAGCGCCATGCCGGATGAGGTGTTCACTGGCGAGATCTCGGCGATTGAACCGGGGGTCGATTCGGCCACCCGCAACTTTAATATTCAGGCCACCTTCCGTAACAACGAACAAAAACTGCGCCCGGGCATGTTTGCCCGCATCAGCATCCGTCTGGCGGATTCCGAGCAGGTGGTGGTGGTGCCGCGAACGGCAATTCAGTACGCCCCCTATGGCAATTCGGTTTATGTGATTAGCGAGAAGGAAGAAGCAGTGGAAGAGGGCACAGGCGGTGAAGGCGAGGGCGCTGAAGAGAAAGCGCCAACCCTGATCGTCAAGCGTCGCTTCGTCAAAACCGGTAGCGAACGTGGTGACCTGGTCGCCGTGACCGATGGCCTGAAGACCGGCGAGCGTGTCGCCACCAGCGGCCTGCTGAAGCTGCGCAACGACTCCACAGTAATTATCAACAACGAGATCGAGCCGTCGTCCAAGGCCGATCCACGTCCTGACAACTCCTGAGGTCGGGTATGAACTTTACCGAGATATTTATTCGCAAACCGGTACTGGCCACAGTGGTCAGCCTGGTCATCCTGTTGCTCGGCCTGCGCGCCGCGTTCGAGTTGAACGTGCGCCAGTACCCCCAGCTGCAAAATGCGGTTGTCACCGTAACCACCGTCTATGTCGGCGCCGATGCCAACCTGATTCAGGGCTTTATTACCACGCCTCTGGAACAGGAGATCTCCAGTGCTGACGGCATTGATTACCTGACTTCAACATCGGTGCAGGGTGCATCGGTGATTCAGGCCTTTATCCGGCTTGATTACGATCCCAATGAAGCGCTGACGCAGATTGTCGCAAAAGTGAACAAGATGCGCAGCGAGCTGCCGCAGGAATCGGAATCGCCAACGGTGGAGCTGGCCATAGGTGACACCCTTTCCGCCATGTACCTGTCTTTTTCGTCAGAAGTGCTGGATAACAACCAGATAACCGATTATCTGGTCCGGGTGGTTCAGCCGAAACTGACCACCGTGCCGGGTGTGCAGCGCGCGCAGATTCTTGGCGACCGGACCTTTGCCATGCGTATCTGGCTGCAACCGGACCGGATGGCTGCGCTTGGCATTACCCCGAGTGATGTCTATAGCGCGCTGCAGGCCAACAACGTGCTGTCCGCTGTCGGCTCGACCAAGGGCACCATGATCGGTGTTGACCTGACCGCCGCCACTGATCTGAACAGCACCGAGCAATTCCGCCAGATGGTGGTACGTGCCAGCGACGATGCCATTGTCCGTCTTGCCGATGTCGCCGAGATCGAACTTGGCTCGGAGTCCTACGCCACGTCAGTATCCTTCAATGGCCGGCAAGCGACCTTTATGGGTATCAATGTGGCACCTGATGCCAACGCACTGGATGTGATCGGCGCTGTACGTGTCGTGCTGGAAAATGAAGTTTTCCCGCAATTGCCGCAGGGTCTGGCCGGCGATATTCCCTATGACAGCACCGGCTATATCCAGGATTCGATTGATGAAGTCATCAAGACCATCATCGAAGCCATCATCATCGTGATCATTGTGATCTATGCCTTCCTCGGCTCGGTACGTTCAGTGTTAATCCCGACCGTGGCGGTGCCGTTGTCACTCATTGGCGCGCTGTTCCTGATGCTGTTGATGGGCTTTTCGATCAACCTGCTGACGCTGCTGGCGATGGTGCTGGCGATCGGTATCGTCGTCGATGACGCCATTATTGTGCTGGAAAACATTCATCGGCATATCGAAGATGGCATGACACCGACAGACGCCGCCGTTCGTGGTGCCCGCGAGCTGGCCTGGCCGGTGGTGGCGATGACCACCACGCTGGTGGCGGTGTATCTGCCGATCGGTTTCCTCGGTGGCCTGACCGGCACGCTATTTGTCGAGTTCGCCTTTTCACTGGCCGGCGCGGTGCTGCTGTCCGGCATTATCGCTTTGACGCTGTCGCCGATGATGTGCGCCAAGCTGCTCAAGGCGCACCCGCATGGCGAAGGCAAAACCGGCGTCGAAGCCTGGCTGGATGAAAAGTTCACCGCTCTGCAACACAGTTACCAGCGCAAGCTGCATAGTGCGCTGGAAGAAAAGCAGGTGATTCTGGTGTTCGGCCTGATCGTGCTGGTGAGCTGCTACTTCCTGTTTATCTCGACACCAAACGAGCTGGAACCGCAGGAAGACCAGGGTTTTGTGCTGGCGATGGCCCAGGGTGATCCCGGCATGACACTGGATTACCTGGAAACCTACACCCGGCAGATGAACACCATCGCCGAGGAGTTGCCGGAAGTGGAGAACCTGTTCCTGCTTAATGGTATCGGCGGCGCAGGGGCCGCCACCAACAGTGCCTTCGCCGGCTTTGTGCTGAATTCCTGGAACGAGCGTGATCGCAACACCATGTCGGTTCAGCAAGCGATCAACCAGCAGCTGTCGCAGATTGCCGGCTTGCGGCTGTACAGCTTTGTGCCGCCATCATTGCCCAGCGCTGGCGGTGGCCCGCCGGTGCAGTTCGTGATCGGCTCGACAGAGTCTGCCGAGAACCTGATTGAACTGGCTGATGACATCCTGATGCGCGCTTATGCCAGTCGCAAGTTCATCTTTATCGACAAGGATCTGAAGATCGATAAGCCGCGCATCGACGTAATGATTGATCGCGAGAAAGCGGCGACGCTGGGCATCAGCATGCAGCAGATAGGTCTGGAGCTGGGCGCCATGCTGTCCGGCGGCTTCGCCAATCGCTTCTCGCTGGAGAACCGTTCCTACAAGGTGATTCCGCAAGTGCAACGCAGCGATCGTCTGACCGCATCGCAACTGGAGCAGTACTACATTCGTAGCGGTTCTGGTGAGCTGATTCCGCTGTCGACTATTGTCAGCCTGCGCGAGATGGTGGAGCCGCAGCAGTTGAAGCGCTTCCAGCAGCTGAACGCCGTGACGCTGTCCGGGGTGCCGCGTCCGGGTGTGACGCTGGGTGATGCACTGGCAGTGCTGGATCAAGCCGCGGCAGAAGTACTGCCACCGGGCTACAGCGTTGACTATGCCGGTCAGGCACGGCAGCTGAAAACCGAAGGCGGCGGTCTGGTAGTGACCTTCTTCTTTGCGCTGGTGATTATCTATCTGGTACTGGCAGCGCAGTTCGAATCCTGGCGTGACCCGATCATCATGCTGGTCACCGTGCCGATGTCTGTCTGTGGTGCCATGCTGGCACTCAATGTTGTGACCATCATTAACGGTATCGGCGGCATGATCGCCGGCATGAGCGGCTCGCAGTTCGAACCGCTCCCCGGCGCCAGCCTGAACATCTATACGCAGGTTGGTCTGGTGACACTGATCGGGGTGATTTCCAAGCACGGCATTCTGATCGTGGAATTTGCCAACAAGCTGCAGGAAGAGGGCATGGGCAAGCGTGAGGCGATTGAAGAAGCTGCCTCAATTCGTCTGCGCCCGGTACTGATGACCACCGCAGCACTGGTGCTGGCGATGATTCCGCTGCTGATCGCCACCGGTCCGGGTAACGGCGCACGCTTTGCCATGGGTCTGGTGGTGTCCACCGGCATGACCATCGGCACCGCGTTTACGCTGTTTATCGTGCCGGCGATTTATCTGTACCTTGGGCGCGATTTGCAGGCCGAACAGATGCAGGCCAACGTGGCGACATCTCACTGAGACAAGCAATGACCAACAGGGAAAGCTGTGTTGGTCAAGCCGGGCGGCGAGAGTGGATGGCTCTCGCCGTTCTGGTTTTGCCGACTATTCTGCTGGCGCTGGATATGACGGTACTGCATCTTGCCGTGCCGCATTTAAGCGCCGACCTGAAACCGACCAGCTCGCAGTTGCTGTGGATACTGGACATCTACGGCTTCATGATCGGCGGCTTTCTGATCACCATGGGCACGCTGGGCGATCGCATTGGCCGGCGCAAGCTGTTGATGATTGGCGCAGCGCTGTTCGGCGTTGCCTCGGTGATGGCGGCATTTTCCAGCACCGCCAACATGCTGATTGTTACCCGCGCGCTGCTGGGTATTGCCGGCGCCACGCTGATGCCATCAACGCTGTCGCTGATTCGCAATATGTTTCACCATCCCGCCGAACGCACCCGCGCCATCGCCGTATGGATGACCGGCTTTATGGTCGGTAGCGCCATCGGCCCGCTGGTGGGTGGTGCCATGCTGG
>JBECKT010000180.1:0-7885 GCA_040235405.1 Alcanivoracaceae bacterium | reverse complement strand
AAAATGCCTTTCTTGTGACAGCTGCCACGGCCCCAGGTCGCAGCGCGGCAACCACAACACTGTCACTGAAGAGGGCTGTATCCATGAGCAAGAAATCCGTACTGAAAATGTCTGCACTGGCCGTTGCTTTCGCTGCTGCTGCCGCACCGATCACTGCTGCTGCAGAAGTAACTGGCAGCCTTGGCATCTCCAACTTCTACCTGTGGCGCGGTCTGGATCTGACCTCCGGCGCCGGCAACGTCCATGGCAGCCTCGACTACAGCCATGAATCAGGCCTTTACGCCGGCGTCTGGGGCTCATCAGAAAGGGCTGTCGCAGGTGTTACTACAGAAGGTGCACCGGTTGCCACACCGGGTGGCGAGACCGACGTGTACTTCGGCTTTGCTGGAGAAGCAGGCGGTCTGAGCTATGACATCTCCTACTGGAGCTACATCTACCCGGGCATTGATCAGGGCATTGGCGAAGCCGGCGAAGTGATTCTCGGTCTGGGCATGGGTGGTTTCGACCTGGGTGTCTACCTGTCGGTTGCCGATGATGACGATGGCGACAAGGCTTTCGCAAAAGACAAGTACCTGACCCTGAGCTATGCCTACGACAAGTTCGGCGTTACTGTTGGCACTTGGATGTTTGATGCAGACGAGATTGATTACACTCACGTTGACGTCAGCTACTCCCCGGTTGAAAACCTGACCTTCACTGCATCAAAAGTCGTGGCGTCTGACGATGATGTCGTGAACATCTTCGTGACTGACGATCAGGACGTCCTGTTCAACGTAGGCTACGCCTTCACCTTCTGATCCCGCGCTTGATTCTCCCGCGCCCCCTTCGGGGGGCCTTTGACGGTACTGATCAGGCAGCGCAGCAGCCGAAATCAGTACCGGCTTTTTTATACCGGGTACAAAACGATATGGCGCTGGCTATACCGTCAGGTGGCGACGGGTCAGATCGTCGGTCAGGTTTTCAATCCGGTCTGCAGCAACAATCCGGCCCTTCTCGATAATGCGGAAATCGGTGGCCACGCGCCGGGCAAACGGCAGCTTCTGCTCAACCAGCAATACCGTCAGCCCCTGCTCTCGATTCAGATTGATAATAATGTCACCGATCTCGCGGACGATATTCGGCTGAATACCCTCGGTCGGCTCGTCAAGAATCAGCAGCCTCGGCTCCATCACCAAAGCGCGACCGATGGCCAACTGCTGCTGCTGCCCACCGGACAGATCGCCGCCACGACGACGCCCCATCTGCTTCAGCACCGGGAAAATCTCATAGACCCGTTTCAGAATCGCCGGGGAGCGATCCGCCCGGCAACTCACCGCCAGCAACAGATTCTCCTCGACGCTGAGCAGCGGGAAAATTTCCCTGCCCTGGGGAACATAGCCAATACCAAGTCCGGCTCTGGCCTCTGCCGGCTCCCTGAGTAACGCTCGACCGGCAAAATCAACTTCGCCACTACTGGCCGGCAGGAGCCCCATAATGCATTTCAGCATTGTGGTCTTGCCCATACCATTACGGCCCATCAGGCACACACAGCCACCTTCCGGCACGTTGAGATCAACATCCCAGAGTATGTGACTGCCGCCATAAAACTGGTTCAGCCCGGATACTTTCAGCAGCGACTTGTCTGCGCTCATACCTGCTCTCCGAGATACACTTCCACGACCTTCGGGTTGTTCTGAACCTGATCCATGGTGCCTTCAGCCAGGACACTGCCCTCGTGCAGCACCGTCACCGTGCGCGCGATCGAGCGCACAAATTCCATATCGTGCTCAACCACCACCACCGAGCGTTCTCCGGCCAGAGAAACCAGCAGTTCGGCGGTACGCTCGGTCTCCTGCGGGGTCATGCCCGCCACCGGCTCATCCACCAATAGCAAGGCCGGCTCCTGCATCAGCAGCATGCCGATTTCCAGCCACTGCTTCTGGCCATGGGACAGGCTGCCTGCCAGCGCAAAGCGCAAGTCCTGCAAGCCAATCAGCTGCAGGGCACGATCAATTTTTTCCTGTTGCTCCGCATTCAGCCTGGCGAACAGCATGCTCCAGACGCCTCGGGGGCCGGCCATGGCCAGCTCCAGATTTTCAAATACCGTGTGCTGTTCGAACACAGTCGGGCTCTGGAACTTGCGGCCGATACCGGCCTGGGCAATATCCGGTTCCGACAGTCGCAGAAGATCAATGCTCTGGCCAAAGAATGCGGAACCGGTATCCGGTCGGGTCTTGCCGGTGATGACGTCCATCATAGTGGTTTTACCGGCACCGTTCGGACCGATAATGCAACGCAGCTCACCGGCCTGAATGTAGAGGGTGAGATCATTCAGCGCCCGGAAGCCGTCAAAGCTGACCGAAATATCTTCCAGATAAAGCACCGTGCCGTGACTGACATCGAGCCTGGGGGCACGCAGCGCCGGGTTGACCATATCAAACACCCGGTCACGATCGGCAAATTCACGCAATGGCTTCAACATGCTCATGCCGGCTCCCTCCGGAATCGCCGTAACAGGCCGATCACACCTTGGGGCAGGAATAGTGTAACCACGACAAACAGGGCGCCAAGGGCATACAGCCAGGCCTCTGGCCATGCCACGGTGAAATAGCTCTTGGCATAGTTGACCAGAACGGCGCCTACAACTGCGCCGTATAAAGTGCCACGGCCGCCGACCGCCACCCAGACAACCGCTTCAATCGAGTTGATCGGAGCAAACTCACCGGGATTGATGATGCCGACTTGTGGCACATAGAGCGCCCCGGCGATACCGGCCAGCATGGCCGAAAAGCAGAACAGCCAGAGCTTGTAGTGCTCTACCCGGTAGCCGATAAACCGGGTTCTCGACTCACTGTCACGAATCGCAGCGATAACCCGACCGAACCGGGACGCGACAATCCAGCGGCAGACCAGCACGCCGGCAAGCAACGCAGCAGCTGTGGTCAGGTAAAGGCCGACGCGAGTGGACGACGCCTGCAAGTCAAAGCCGAGAAGCTCCTTGAAATCTGTCAGCCCGTTATTGCCACCGAAGCCCATCTCATTACGGAAAAAGGCCAACAACAGGGCAAATGTCAGCGCCTGGGTAATGATTGAGAAATACACGCCGACCACGCGGGACTGGAAAGCAAGCCAGCCAAACACCAGAGCCAGCAACCCCGGAGCCAGAATCACCATCAAGGCGGCAAACCAGAACATGTCGAAGCCATACCAGTACCACGGCAGGCTGTCCCAGTTCAGAAACACCATAAAGTCCGGCAGCAGCGGATCGCCATAGACACCGCGCGTGCCGATCTGGCGCATCAGATACATCCCCATGGCATAACCGCCGAGCGCGAAAAATGCGGTATGGCCGAGACTGAGAATGCCGCAATAGCCCCAGATCAGATCGATCGCCACGGCCAGCAAGGCATACGTCATGTACTTGCCAACCAGGCCCAATGTGTAGGTGCTGATATGCAGCGAAGAGTCCTCCGGGAACAGGACATGGGCCAGCGGAAGCAGTACCGCAGCTGCCACCAGCACACCAACGAACCAACGGATTCCGCTGTCGCTTCGCATAATCCGGGAAATCGCGCTGTGGTCCTGCATTGTCATGCTCCTGAAGCTGCCCGGCCTTTCTGCGGGAACAAACCCTGCTTACGGCGCTGGATAAACAGAATGATAAAAACCAGCATCATGATCTTGGCCATCACGGCACCGACATGCGGCTCCATGAATTTTGTTGCCACGCCAAGCGTCATGCCACCGACCAGCGTTCCCCAGAGATTTCCGACTCCGCCAAACACCACCACCATGAAGGAATCGATAATGTAGGCCTGACCAAGATTCGGACCGACATTAGTCAGCTGGCTCAGCGCAACGCCGGCAATGCCGGCGACGCCGGAACCGAGACCGAAGGTCAGGGCATCTACGCGGGCGGTGCGTACGCCCATGGCCCGTGCCATCTGCCGGTTTTGCGATACTGCCCGGACTTTCAGCCCCAGCGATGTCTTGTTCAGAATCAGCCAAAGACCGGCAAATACAATCAGGGTGAAGATCAGGATGTACAGACGGTTATAGGTAATGGCGAAGATCTCATTGACCCGCAGCAGGCCACTCATCATCTCCGGAGTCTGCACCGAACGATTCAGCGGTGAGAAGATCGTCCGCACCAGCTGCTGCAAAATCAGACTGACGCCAAAGGTTGCCAGCAGGGTTTCCAGAGGCCGGCCATAGAGGAACCGGACCACACCACGCTCAATACCGATTCCCACCAGACCGGAGACAATAAAAGCCGCCGGAATGGAAAGAATGATGGAAAGGCCGATATGATTCGGCATCAACTGCTGGATAACGAAAGTGGTATAGGCACCGAGCATGATCAGCTCGCCATGTGCCATATTGATAACGCCCATGACCCCGAAGGTAATGGCCAGGCCGATTGCCGCCAGCACCAGAACCGAACCAAAGCTCAGGCCAAAAAAGGCGGTTTCCAGACCAGCGTAGAAGCTGCGCCGGCTCTCGATACGCTGAATCGTAGTCTGAGCGGCCTTGATAACATCCTTGTCGCTCTCATTTTCGAGAAGGCTGGTGAGGCGGTTGAAAACATCATTGCCGATCTCGCCGTCAAGCTCGGTTACCGCGGCCAGACGCTGCTCTGCGGTATCACTGTTCAGGTCAAAGAGGGCAAGCGTTATCCGGATTTCGTCCAGCACCTGTTCATCGGTCTCTAGCGACTGCTGCTCTCTTAGCAGCCCTGCCACCACTGGATCAATATCGTCCCTGAGCTGTTTCACAGCACCCAGACGGATAGCTGTTTCATCGCTACCCAGATCAAACCTTGCTATATCTCCACGAAGTTTTTTTCGAAGGGCATTGTTCGTCATGATTTTTTTGCTATCGCCCTGATAATCAACCATCAGGGATCCACTTACAGCATCGTGATAGATGCTTCCGGTCTCCCCGGAGGACACAATCAGGATTCGACCAGTAGCTTTATCGGCATACAATTGCCCATCCAGCAAGGCCGCCAGAACACGGCGACTCCCCGGGTAGCGGGCCTTAACAAGTGCATCGGTAAGTTCCATCTTGGCAGAAAAACTTGCATCGCCAAGCTCTGCGGCAATGCTCTCGAAGCTAACAACAGGTTCAGATACGTCAGGTGGATTTTCATCGACAGCCTCAACGATAACCCCATCGCTGGCGAGCGCGGGCTGTGAAACCATCCCGCCCAGCAGCACAGCAAGCAACATCAGTATCTGGCAGTTCCCTGCCGAACGTCCCATCATCAGCTGCCGCACGTTTATCTCCTGAAGCCTTTACTTAACCAGCAAGCGGCCGCCAGAAAGGCGGCCGCCACAGCATGTAATGAACAGATCAATAGTTCTGCCCGGAACACTTCCTGGTTTTGGTGTTGTAGTTACCGCACTTGAGCTTGACCCAGTCGGCTTCGATCACGGCGCTTTCCGGAAGGAAGTCGGTCCAGGCATCACCCGGTACTTCAGACTCGGTCTGCCAGACCACATCAACCTGACCGTCATCACGAATCTCGCCAATCAGAACCGGCTTGGTGAGGTGATGGTTCGGCAGCATTTTGGCGGTGCCGCCAGTCAGATTCGGCGTTTCCAGGCCCGGCAGGGTATCAATAATGGTGTCAACCTTGGTGGTCTTGGCTTTCTCTACGGCCTTGGCCCAGAGGTTAAAGCCGATAACCGTTGCTTCCATCGGATCATTGGTCACACGCTTGGGGTTCTTGATGAATTTTTTCCATTTGGCGATGAACTCGTTATTGACGGGAACATCAACACTCTGGAAGTAGTTCCAGGCTGCCAGATGGCCGACCAGTGGCGCAGTATCAATACCGGAAAGCTCTTCTTCACCAACCGAGAAGGCAACCACCGGAATGTCTTCGGCGGAAATCTTCTGATTACCCAGTTCCTTGTAGAACGGTACGTTTGCATCACCATTGATGGTGGATACCACCGCAGTTTTCTTGCCGGCAGAACCGAACTTCTTGATCTCGGAAACGATACCCTGCCAATCGGAGTGCCCGAACGGGGTATAGTTGATCATGATATCCGCATCCTTGACGCCCTTGCTCTTCAGATAGGCCTCAAGGATCTTGTTGGTGGTACGCGGATAGACGTAGTCAGTACCAGCCAGTACCCAGCGTGTTACACCCACTTCATTCATCAGGTAGTCCACTGCCGGAATAGCTTGCTGGTTCGGCGCCGCACCGGTGTAGAACACGTTGCGCGAGGATTCCTCACCCTCGTACTGAACCGGATAGAACAGCAGACCGTTCAGCTCTTCGAAAACCGGCAGGACCGATTTTCGTGACACCGAGGTCCAGCAGCCGAACACCACGTCAACCTTGTGCACGGAAAGCAGCTCTCTGGACTTCTCGGCAAACAGTGGCCAGTTGGATGCCGGGTCCACGACCACCGCTTCCAGTTTCTTGCCCAGCAGCCCACCTTTCTTGTTCTGCTCCTCAATCATCATCAGGACAGTGTCTTTCAGCGTGGTTTCGCTGATAGCCATCGTCCCTGACAGGGAATGAAGAACACCAACCTTGATGGTGTCTGCCGCTTGTGCTGCCGTCATACCTGCAATTGAGCCAGCCGCCAAACATGCCGCGGCGAACCTGGCCATTCTGGATCGAATACTCATGATGTATCTCCTTGCGATGATTGATGAGTTGCCATATTCAATGCCTTCCGGCACTGCCTGCCCGCCCGAATGACGAACTCCTGCGGCCCGGTACTTAACTACTATCCGGACCGGCTTCTATTCGTGCACTGTGAAGCATGTGAAGGGTAATTTTTCGCACCTCATTCTTGCTTGCCTCAATGTGTGCCTTGAGCATCATCTGCGCCTGATCAGAGCGGCGCTGGATAATCGCCCGGGCGATCTTGCCATGCTCTGAATAAGTCGCATCGATGCGGACCTGCTTGGTGAAGTCAAGCCGCCTGATGATCCGTATCCGTTCGCTGACGCTATGATGTATTCTTGCCATCTCACCGTTTCCGGCCGCCTCTACCAGCATTTCATGGAATCTCTCATCCAATGCAGAAAGCGTGCCGATATCCGCTATTCTTTCCTCCTCCGGCACCAGCCAGATCCGTTTCAACTCGTGTAGCTGAGGCGCCACTGCATCCCGATCACAGATCCTCTTTACCGCTGCACATTCGAGAACGGTCCTGACGTCGTAGAGATCCTCGAAATACTCAAAATTGAACGGTCTAACCCGCCAGCCATTCCGATACAGCACGTCTACATAGTTTTCTCTCTGTAACCTGAACAAAGCCTCCCGAACCGGCGTTCTGCTTACCCCCATGCGCTCTGCCACTTCGGTTTCGGTGAATCTGTCCCCTGGCAAAAGACGAAAATCGAAAATGTCGTTCTTGAGCTTCAGATAAATACGCTCAGCGAGATTCTCCGCTCTGCCGGAGCCGCGAGGAGAGCTGGCTGTTTGCCCGGATATCTCAACCATCTTCGAAAGCTCCACCACTAAGTTCGCAAATCAGGCCACAGAGACATCGATGACAATCAGCGGGTCGCCGGCCTGGATAATGCGCCCCTCGGCACAATGAACCGCTTGCACAGTGCCATTCGCTGGTGCATGAATGGCAAACTCCATCTTCATTGCCTCAATAACGACCAGCGTGTCCCCGGCCACCACCTTGTGACCCGGCTCCACCAGCAGCTTCCAGATATTGCCGCTGATATCTGCCGATACCAGTTCGCAGCCATCGGCAATATCAGCAACGGATACCGATACTTCCTGACTTTCCTGTATGTGCGCACCGGTTTCATTCCATAACGCGACTTCCTGATCAAAGGCGGCCTTTTGTTTGACCTTGAAGGCTTCAAGATCGGGACCGATCTCGTCGAGGAAACGCTGGTATGCGCCAAGATCGAACTGCTC
>JBECKT010000155.1:0-8386 GCA_040235405.1 Alcanivoracaceae bacterium | reverse complement strand
GAGCAGTTTGTTGCCGGCAGCGACGCCTTTGTTTCGCACCTGCATGTTGGCGCTGACCCGACTCACTATATTCCGGTGAAGGTCACCACCCAGACTGCCTGGCACAACCTGTTTGCCAACACCCTGTTCATCCGCCCGCACCAGTACAACCCGGCGCGCAAGGATCACTGGGAAATTCTCCACGCTGCCAACTTCAAGTGCGATCCGGAGCGTGACGGCACCAACTCTGACGGCTGCGTGATTTTCCAGTTCGCCCAGCGTCGCGTGCTGATCGCCGGCATGGAATACGCCGGTGAAATGAAGAAGGCCATGTTCGCGGTACAGAACTTCCTGCTGCCGGAAGCCGATGTGCTGCCGATGCACTGCTCGGCCAACGTTGGTGACAACGGTGACGTGGTGCTGTTCTTCGGCCTGTCCGGCACCGGTAAAACCACCCTGTCTGCCGATCCGGCCCGTTACCTGATCGGTGACGACGAGCACGGCTGGGGCGAAGGCGTGGTATTCAACATCGAAGGCGGTTGCTACGCCAAGTGCATCGACCTGTCGCAGCAGAACGAGCCGGTGATCTGGAACGCGATCAAGTTCGGTGCGGTACTGGAAAACGTGGTGATCGACCAGCAGACCCGTCTGCCCGACTACACCAACGTCTCCAAAACCCAGAACACCCGCGCCGCCTACCCGCTGGAAAACGTCGACAAGCGCGTGATTGAAAACCGCGCCGGCGAGCCGAAGCGCATCATCTTCCTGACCTGCGATTTGACCGGCGTGCTGCCGCCGGTGTCGAAGCTGTCCCGTGAAGCGGCGGCGTACCACTTCCTGTCCGGTTACACCGCACTGGTGGGTTCCACCGAAATGGGCGCCGGTGCCGGCATCAAGAGCACCTTCTCCACCTGCTTTGGCGCACCGTTCTTCCCGCGTCGCGCTGGCGAATACGCCGAGCTGCTGATGAAGCGCATTGATGCGTTTAACTCGCAGGTATTCCTGGTCAACACCGGCTGGACCGGCGGCCCGTACGGCGAAGGCAAGCGTTTCAGCATCCCGACCACCCGTGGCGTGGTCAATGCAATTGTCTCCGGCGCCCTCGACAACATCGAAACCATCCATATCGACGGCATCAATCTGGATGTGCCGGCATCGGTACCAGGCGTCGACGACGCGCTGCTGGTTCCGAAAAACACCTGGAGCGACAAGGCTGCCTACGACGCCAAAGCGAAGGACCTGTCCACCCAGTTCCAGAAAAACTTTGCCGACAAGTACCCGGATGTCTCCGACGATATCCGCGCTGCCGGCCCGCAGCTGTAAGCCCACTGCCGCGCTACAATCCGGGCAGTCATAAGCAGAGCCTCAAATGAGGCTCTGCTTGTTTGACCGGCGAATCAGCAAGCAGCTCGTTCAGACTCTTGTTCTTGAACAGACTCCGCTGTAACGCTGGCACCAGAGGGGACAGGTCCATGGCCAAACCACGCGTTGTTGTAGTCGGAGGCGGCGCCGGGGGATTGCCGCTGGTTACCCTGCTGGGACGCAAGCTCGGACGCAGCGGTCGTGCCGACGTCATGCTGGTCGACAACAACAGCTTCCATGTCTGGAAGCCGCGCTTTCACGAAGTGGCCACCGGCGCCATCGACGCCGATCTTGATGCTGTCGATTACCGCGCCCATGCCCGCCTGAACGGCTACCGCTTCGCCCCCGGCAGCCTGACCGGCGCCGACGTCAACGCGCGCAGCATTACTCTGGCGCCGCTCGCCGACACCGACGGCAACGAAGTGCTACCCGAACGACAGATCAGCTATGACTATCTGGTGCTCGCCGTCGGCAGTCGCAGCAATGATTTCGGCACACCGGGCGTAGCCCAGCACTGCCTGTTTATCGACAGCCGCCAGCAGGCCGACCGGTTCCGGGAAAAATTCCTCAATGCCTGCCTGCATGCCAACTACAACAGTGAACCGCTGTCGGTGGCGATCGTTGGTGGCGGCGCTACCGGCGTTGAGCTGGCCGCCGAGCTGCACCATGCCATCAGCATGCTGAAGCTCTACGGCCATGAGCAGCTCGATCGCGCGTTGCTGGATGTGCGCGTGATTGAGGGCGCGCCACGCATTCTGCCAGCGCTGTCAGAACGCGTTTCCAGCGCCGCCACCGAGCAACTCAAAGCACTGGGTGTCACGGTCAACACCGGTGTGGCCGTGGCAAGGGCCGAGAAAGATGCCTTCGTTACCCGCGAGGACGAACGCATCGAAGCAGATCTGCTGGTCTGGGCCGCCGGCGTCAAGGCAGCGGATTTTCTCACCCGTATTCAGGGCCTGACCCTGAACCGGCTGAACCAGATCGAAGTCGGCAGCAATCTGCTCGCCAAAGGTCAGGACAATGTCTTTGTCATTGGCGACTGCGCTGCCTGTCACCTGCCCGGTATGGATCGGCCGATTCCGCCGCGGGCTCAGGCAGCCCAGCAGATGGCCCATCATCTGGCCAGGGAGATCGAGCGCCTGCTGATGTTCAATCGTGCCCCGCGACCGTTTGTCTACAGGGACCATGGCTCACTGGTGTCGCTGTCCAATTACAGCTCGGTCGGCATGCTGATGGGCAGTCTGAAGGGCGGCAATTTCTTTGTCGAAGGCTGGCTGGCGCGAATAATGTATATCAGCCTGTATCGATTACATCAGGCCACCCTGTATGGCTGGCCGCGCACCATCATGCTGTTGTTGGCCGGCAAGTTCAGCCGGCTGGTGCGGCCGCGTCTGAAGCTGCATTGATCCACCCTGCGCAGGCGGCAGCCGCCACCTGCGACACTTTGCCACACCCCCGCCACTCTGCCCTGCCACTAGAATGCGCGCCATTCTGACTGACAAGGCAGCCTGACATGAACGCACTGCGCACTCTGATCCTGCTCACTTTTTCCGGCCTGCTGGGCGCCTGTGGCGGCAGCAGCACCGACTCCGCCAGCGCCAACCGCAGCATCAGCATTGCCTTTCAGGCCTATGCCGGCAGCACACCGATCAACTGTGACGCCACCCTGCAGGGCCTTGGCAGCCACGGCAGCGATGCAACCCTGGCTGATTTCAAACTGTTTGTGCACAACCTTCGTCTGGTGACCGACGAAGGCATCGAACTGCCAGTAACGCTCGATGAAATCGATGGCTGGCAAACCGACGGCATTGCCCTGCTCGATTTCCAGGATCGTTTCAACAGCTGTGATGGTGACAACAAGCCGGTCAACACCGGCATCCATGGTCAGGTTAGTGATTTGCCGGTGGTAATCAGCGGCATTCGCTTTACTGTCGGCGTGCCGGTCAGTCACAACCATCTCAATCAGGCCACCGCGACGGCGCCGCTAAACACTCAGGCCATGTTCTGGTCCTGGCAGGGCGGCTTCAAGCACATGCGCTTTGACGTCAAGCCGTCCGGTGGCGTGGCCCTGAGCAATGGCAGCACCGGCAGTGTCTGGCAATTCCATCTGGGTGATACCAGCTGCTCAAGCGATCCGGTTGGCAGCTGCGAGTACCGCAATCGGCCACAGATCGAGCTGGACAGTTTTGTCGAAAACAGCAGCGCAATCCGGATTGATTACGCCGCCCTGGTTGCCGACAGTGCGCTCGGTAGCGATGCCGGCGGTGCGCCGGGCTGCATGTCCGGCAGCACCGATCCGGAATGCAATGCCCTGTTTGATAACCTCGGCCTGTTGCTTGGCGATGCTGCCGGCCCGGCGGCGGCGCCAACGGTATTCAGTATCGTACTGACGCCCTGATCCCATGCGCATACTGGCACTGTTTGCTGCGATGCTGCTGGCCGGCTGCCCGGACAGCAGCACCACGATTAATGACCAGAGCGGACTGAGTGGCGATTTTATCTGGAATGTTCGTGCCGGCATTCCGTTGCCAGTGGAGCCGCTCGACAACCCGATGAGCGAGGCAAAATTCCAGCTCGGTCGCCATCTGTTTTATGACGCGCGCCTGTCCGGTAACGCAACCATCAGCTGCGCGTCTTGCCACCATCAGGACAAGGCCTTTGCCGATGGCCGCGTCGCTGCCGTCGGCGCCACTGGCGAGCTGCACCCGCGCAACTCCCAGGCGCTGGTCAATATTGCCTATAACCCGACCCTGACCTGGGGCAACCCGGTACTGCGCAATATTGAGCAACAGATCATGATTCCGCTGTTCGGTGAAGCGCCGGTGGAACATGGGCTGAACGATGCCAATAGCGAGCTGGTGCTGAACCGTATTCTGGCCGAACCGGTATACGCACCGCTGTTCAGCGCGGCGTTTCCGGATCAGCCGGTCAGCTACGACACCATCGTCAAGGCGCTGGCCAGTTTTGTCCGGGGAATGACCTCATTCAACAGTGACTTTGATCGCCATGAACAGGGCGACAGCACCAGCCTTGGCGATGCCGCAAAACGCGGCATGGCACTTTTTTTCAGCGAACGGCTCGAGTGTTTTCACTGTCACGGTGGTTACAACTTCACCGACTCGGTGCAGGACCGCACCATGTTTGTTGTCGACCGGCCGTTTCACAACACCGGCCTTTACAACATCGATGGTCTTGGCGGCTATCCGGAACCGAATACCGGCGTCCATGAAATTACCGGCCGCACTGAAGACATGGGCAGGTTTCGCGCACCGTCACTGCGCAACATTGCCGTTACCGCGCCATACATGCACGACGGCAGTGTTGCCACGCTTGCGGAAGCGATTCGCAACTATGCCGCCGGTGGCCGCAATCTCACCGCCGGGCCGAATGCCGGCGATGGTCGCATGAACCCGTACAAGGATGGTTTTGTCTCCGGCTTCAGCATCACTGATGACGAGATCAATGACCTGATGGCCTTTCTCGAATCGCTCAGCGATGACCAGTTTCTCAACGCCGAGCGCTTCAGCAATCCCTGGATAACACCATGAACCGATTTTATTTCTGGCTGCTGCTCGCCGCCAGCCAGTGTGCCGTTGCCGACAGCCTTCCCGAGCAGATCGGCGAAGCGCAACTGAATCTGGCACTCGCTGTGACCGCTCGCTCGACAGGCGCGGTGAAATCAGGTGAATACTGGCGCATACCCGGCGTGATGATGGGCGGCCACGCCTGGCCGGCCCAGCAGGGTCTGAATGCGGATGAGCTGTCGCTGTCATTCGGCTACCGCATCGATGAAAACCTGTTCGCCGTCATCAAGGCCGGGCAACAGGACGGCCATGAAAGCGGCGCCGTGGAGATCGAGCATGCCTGGCTCGGTTACGTCTGCTGCGGCGATACCGGCCCACTGGTCATCGAGATCGGCAAGATGTCGGCGCTATTTACGCCATCCGTTTCCGAGCACAGCTCGACACGGATTTTTGCCGATGCCTCCTTGCCGGCAGATGCCTTGCTTGGCCGCCACTTTCACGATCAGGGAGTGCGGCTATGGCGGCACAACCCACAGGGATTCAGCACCGGCATTGAACTCTGGCAGGGTCATGCCTTCCCGGCCAGCGCCGAAGGAAACGGTGGTGCGGCTGATTTTTTTGCCAGGCTGACTCGGCGCAGCGGACGCTTCAGCCTGCAATCCGGTGCCTGGGCGCTGTTCGCGCGCGCCGACCAGCGCGCGGATCATCGCTACAGCGAAGATCACCGCCACGGCGGCCTGAACAACACACCACCACCGGATATCCGCTTTACCGGCGACTCGCTGCTTACCGGCGTTCATGCCCTGCTCGGCTGGCAGCTCAATAACCGGCAGGCTCTGCGGCTGCGACTGGAATGGATACAGGTGGATGCTGACGGGCGGATCGAGGACGAAACCCGGCGTGCGGATATCGACAGCCAATATCAGGGTATCGTGGTGCAACCGGAGTGGGTCGTCGGCCGACACCTGCTGGCCCTGCGTGCAGAGCAACTGAGCCTTGCCAATCACCTGGCTGGCGCGGCAGCACAATCGCTCGCTGAAGATGCCAATCTGGTCACCGACGACAATCCCTGGCGGCTGGGCATCGGCTGGCGCTGGCAGTGGCGCAAGCCCCTGGCGCTGCGCGCTGACCTGACCCGCGATGCCAGCCTCGACACGACAGATAACCGCGTTGCCATTGGCCTGATATGGCAGCAAGCACTCACAAAAGGCGCCCGTCACCACTGAACATCTGACCCCTGCAGCACGTTTGTGCAACCAGTCACAGGAGCGCAACAAGCCAGCAACAGTATTTGCATCAATGCAAAACGATACGCACAATCAGGCCACTACTACGAAGAGCATCGTACGCATGATCGAGACCACCCAGGAAATGAATGCCCCGGATCACCTGATCTGGCGCCTGAGTCATTTCGCCAACCATCGTCGTGCCATAACCTTTGTCCAGCAGTTTCAGGACACGCTGTGTGTGTACAGTGGACCGGTCCAGCAGCTCTACACCAACTACGAGATCTCCGTTCCGGAGCAGGATGACCGCTCGCTGATTATTCTGCCCAACCCCTATGCCTACCACGACACCTTCAATGGCATTCCGGAAGAGGCGGTCAAGGAAACCGGCATCAGCATTATTCCCGGTGATCTGCTCGGCAAGGAAGGCCTGTACATGACCCTGCCGATGCGCGACAGCGCTGGCAAGCGGGTGATGCGCAACGTCCCGCTAAAGGTTGGTCTGCTGACGCTGATGCGTCAGGAAAAGCCGGAAGCGCCGTTCCTGCCGGTCATTACCAAGGGGGATTTGCGCTCCTTCCGCAAGGATGACCCCTGCCTGCACCTGCAGCGCATTGTGCCGCAGATGATTCGCGAACGTTCTGCGATGGAAGTCAGCAGCATCCAGCGGGTGATCCGGGAAAAGCTGAAGGTTTATCTATAATCACCACGACCAACCCTGCAGGAGCGGCTGATCAGCCGCGAAATCTTTCGCCGTCGATCGACGGCTCCTACAACAAACCCAACCACCGCACCGGTAGGAGCGGCTGATCAGCCGCGAAAGCTTTCGCCATCGATCGACGGCTCCTGCCTGCTCTCTAACGTACTCGCGTCGATAATGCTTCCGGCTGTACCAGTCGGCCGGTAAACGGCAAACGAATTTCCACCACCAGCCCACCTTCCGGATGATTGCTCAGGGTCATTTCGCCATGGTGCATATCAACAATGCGCTTGACGATCGCCAGGCCCAATCCCGAGCCACTCAATGTGCGCGCCTTTTCGCCACGGGAGAACGGCTGCAACAGCATTGGAACATCTTCCTCGTTCACGCCCTTGCCATGATCTCGCACGGTAAGGATGACTTCGCCCTTGCCGACCCGGGTGTTAATCAACACCGGTTCGGCACCATACTTGACCGCATTGTTGATCAGGTTCGACAGCAGTCGACGGAAGGTCAACCGCTTCAGCATCAGCCTTGGCACATCATGCAAGGTGGTGCGGACATCAACATTGGCGTGGCGATTACTGACTTCATCAATCAGCACGTTGATGCTTTCAAACTCCGGCACCTCATCCGAGCCGTCGCGGATAAAGGCAATGAACTGGTCAAGAATGGCATCCATGTCCTCGATATCAGCGACGATACCGGAACGTAACTCATCGTCCTGCATGAACTCGGCGGACAGACGGATACGGGTCAGCGGTGTGCGCAGGTCATGAGAAATCCCCGCCAGTAACAGTGCCCGGTCACGCTGGGCGTGAAGCATATCGGTGGCCATCCGGTTGAACGCCTTGTTCACCGCATCAAGTTCCAGCGGCCCGGCTTCCTCGTCAAGCGCAGGCACCGGCTCACCCCGGCCGACAATGCTGGCCACACGCGCCAGCTTGCGTAACGGGTCGGTCAGGCCACGAGCAATAAAGACACCGGCGAGCAGGGCAAACAGCGGCACTGTCACACCCCAGCCGATCAACAGATAACGATCGTAGTGGCGGAAAAATTTCATCGGCACCCGAATCCATTGTCTGTTCAGACTCTGTGATGTCACCCACAGCACCGGAGATTTTGATTCTTCCATACGCACGATCACCGGCTCGTCCAGCAGCTCTTCAACCTCCAATCGAAAGCGGTCAACCACTGGCCGGGCAATAAACGACGGCTCATCGTCCGGTGGCACTCTTGTTGCACTGATCTCGATGCCGGTGGCCTCGGCAATACGGCGAGCCATGTCGATATCCGCCTTGCTACCCACCGAAGCACTGGCATACAGATGCGTCAACTCGGCATATTCGCGGATGCCGGGCAGATAGGCGTTACGGGCAAAAAACCACAGGCTGAGCGCCTGGCTGAGGCCAACGATCAGACCGGTGATAACAGCCGTGCGGCCAAACGCGGTGCGCGGAAGCAGAAACGAAGCCATGGAGCAGCATTCCCTGAACGACAGATGCCGACAAGCATGCCATATCCGGGCAGCATCGGCAGGCAGAATCCATCGTTATTGCCAGAGAACCTCTGAAAAAACGTGGCGCCTGTAGGAG
>JBECKT010000142.1:0-7107 GCA_040235405.1 Alcanivoracaceae bacterium | reverse complement strand
CACTGCGTGGACGCAACACGACGATGGCAGCATTGACGAGATCATGGGTCTGCGGCACAAAACACTCGATGTCGAAGGCGTCCAGTTCCATCCCGAGTCGATCCTGACCGAACATGGTCATGCCATGCTGAATAACTTCCTGCAGGGAGAGCGCTGATGGATATCCGCGAAGCACTCGGCCGGGTGGTCGAGAATCTTGATCTGACCCTGGAAGAAATGCGTGAGGTGATGCGCCAGATCATGACCGGCGCCGCCACCGATGCACAGATCGGCGCGTTCCTGATGGGGATGCGCATGAAAAGCGAATCCATCGACGAGATCACCGGCGCGGTTCAGGTGATGCGCGAGCTGATGACGCCGGTGAAAGTCGGCGAGCTGCCCTATCTGGTCGACATTGTTGGCACCGGCGGTGATGGCGCTAACCTGTTCAACATTTCCAGCGCCTCGGCATTTGTGGCCGCGGCGGCCGGCTGTCATGTCGCCAAGCATGGGGGGCGCTCGGTCAGCTCGAAAAGTGGCGCCGCCGATGTGCTGGAAGCCGCCGGTGTGCGGCTCGACCTGACTCCGGAGCAGACCGCCCGTTGCGTGCGTGAGGTCGGGGTCGGCTTTATGTTTGCGCCCAATCATCACAGCGCCATGAAATATGCCATTGGCCCGCGCCGTGAACTGGGCTTGCGCACCATCTTCAATATTCTCGGCCCGATGACCAATCCGGCCGGGGTAAAGCGGCAAGTGGTCGGGGTGTTTTCCTCGCGCCTGTGCCGGCCGATTGCCGAGGTGCTTGGCCGTCTGGGTGGTGAGCACATCATGGTGGTGCATGGCATGGACGGGCTGGATGAATTCAGTATTGCCGCCCGCACCCATGTGGCCGAGTGGCGCAATGGTGAGCTGAAGGAATATGACGTCACCCCGGAAGATGTCGGTCTGATTTCTGCCTCGCTGGTTGGCCTGAGCGTTGCCGATGCGGCGGAATCGCTGGCACTGATTCGTGATGCCTTTGGCAAGCGCAGTACAGACGCGGCAAAAAAGGCCGCCGATGTGATCTCGATGAATGCCGGTGCAGCCATCTATGTGGCCGGTGTCGCCAGCTCACTGAAAGACGGCGTGCGCATGGCGGAAGATCTGGTGCATAACGGCGAAGCCCGCGAGCGCATGAACCAGTTGCGCGATTTCACCGCATTGCTGAAACAGCAGGAAGATATTCAGTGAAAATGACTGGTACCGTGCTCGACCGTATCCTGCTGCGCAAGCAGGAGGAAGTAATAGCACGCAGGACGGCAAAGCCGCTGGCGCACCTGCAGCAGGAAGCGCGTGCCCAGGCGCCAGCGCGCGGTTTTATCCGTGCGCTGCAACACAAGCTGGAACAGAACCTGCCGGCGGTAATTGCCGAGGTCAAGAAGGCTTCGCCGTCGAAAGGTGTGATTCGCGAGCACTTTGTCCCCGCAGACATTGCCGTCAGTTATGAGAAAGGCGGTGCGGCCTGCCTGTCGGTGCTGACCGATCATGATTTCTTTCAGGGCCACGAAGATTATTTGCAGCAAGCCCGCGCCGCCTGTTCGATGCCGGTCCTGCGCAAGGATTTCACCATCGATCCGTATCAGGTCTGGGAAGCGCGTGCTATCGGTGCGGATTGCATCCTGCTGATTGTCGCCGCACTGGAAGACGACACCCTGGCGCAGCTGTATGCCACCGCCAATGAAGCCGGTCTTGATACGCTGGTCGAGGTGCACACCGGTGAGGAACTGGATCGGGCCCTGAAACTGGGTGCGCCGCTGATCGGCATCAATAACCGCGACCTGCACACTTTCGAGCTGTCGCTGGAGAATACCTTCAAGCTGCTTGATCGTGTTCCCGATGATCGTTTGCTGGTTACGGAAAGCGGTATTCTCGCTCCGTCGGATGTGGCCACCATGCGCGCGCGACACGTCAATGCGTTTCTGGTTGGCGAAGCCTTTATGCGTGCCGACGATCCCGGTGTTGAACTGCAAAGACTTTTTTGCCTGTAACCACACTGCCATTTTGCAGGTCTGAGGCTAGCCGGATTTTTCATGGTGACAGCGAGCTCCCCGGTTCTGGTGTTCGACTCCGGTGTTGGCGGCCTCAGCGTTGCCGCAGAGATCCGTCGCCGTTTGCCGGGCCTGCCGTTGCACTATCTGATGGACAGTGCCGGCTTTCCCTACGGCAACAAGGACGATGCCACGCTGATCGATCGGGTGGTCAGCGTCTGTGTCGCAGCAGTTAACGAGCAGCGCCCACGTCTGCTGGTGCTGGCCTGCAATACCGCCAGTACACTGGCCTTGCCGGCACTGCGCGCGGCTCTGGATATTCCCGTGGTAGGTGTTGTGCCAGCACTGAAAGTGGCGGCTTCAGCCAGTAGCAGTGGCCGCATCGGGTTGCTGGCGACGCCGGCGACGGTGAATCGCTCCTATACCGATAACCTGATTCTCGACTTCGCTACCGGTTGTGATGTGCGCCGCTTCGGCAGTGTCGAGCTGGTGCAATGGGCGGAGGACTGGATCGCTTGCGGACGTGAGCCATCAGGCCTGTTTGAACATCTGGATAGCTGGCTGATGCATCCGCAGTCGCTCAGCCATGTGGTGTTGGGCTGCACCCATTTCCCCTTGCTGAAGCCGATGCTTGAACGACTCTGGCCGACGATCTGCTGGGTGGATTCCGGTGAGGCGATTGCACGCCGGGTGGAACAGCTTATTGCCGGGCAGGAAGTAAATGCAAAACAGGAAAAAGTGATGCTTTTCTGGAGCGGCGAGCGTATTCCGGCAGAAGGCGTGCAGCGTTATGTGGCCGGGCTTTAAGCTGCAATTTGAACGGCTCTGCCCGAGCCATTGCGGCTCAGGCAGAGTCAGGCATTGCCATTACTTCGAGCTTTTCAGTTTTTTCCGGTAGCCCTCGGTTTCAATCGCTTCCAGAGTAATCTTCACCGCCAGCTCGTCGCTGACTGCCGGGGCATATTTCCCCATGCCGAAGTCGGAGCGTTTGATGGTGGTTTTTGCGCTCAGGCCCAGTGCGCGGGCGTTATCCCACATCGGATGTTCGCCGATCTTGTTTACTTCGGTATCCAGCACCACTTCCTTGCTGATGCCATTGACCGTCAGGATGCCGACCAGATCGAACTTCTGAGCCTCACGATCGACGTTGGTAATGCCGGTACTCTTGAAGGTGATGGCCGGATACTCCTTGGCCTTGAAGTATTCCGGCAGGGTTAACAGATGCTCGTTGAGCAGCGGGACACCGGTTTCGATGCTGTCTACTTTAATGCTCACCGAGACAGAGGATTTTTCCGGGGTGGTTTCATTGGCCAGAATCTCGCCTTCAACAACCTTGAAAATGGAACCTGGTGATGAGAAGCCGAAGTGGTCCCAGCTGAAGTGAACCTGAGTATGCATCGGGTCGAGGGTGAAGGAAGTAACCTGGTCGGCTGCAGGCGCGCCTGCAGATAGCAGAGTGCCGGCGGACAGCAGGGTGGCAAGCATCAATTTGCGCATCGGGAAGCTCCTGTTTGATCAAAGGAGGTCCATTCTGGCCACCGTGCAGCAGAAGAGCCAGCAGCTGATTACGGGGGAATCATCGAAAAATTAGATGGTTCCCGGTTCAGGCTGGTGGCTGTGTACTGGCGACGCTGGCGCGGCTTTGCATGCTTTTGAAGAAGGCGCTCAGGCGCGGATAGTCTTGCAGTGAGAGGTCACCGCCCAAGCGGAACTCGACATAGCCGAGGCTGGAGACCAGAGCGATATCTGCCAGAGAAAAAATACCGATGCAGGTGCTGCCGTGAAGCTGCGTCTGTGCTTCGCTCAACCCGGCGCGCACCTTGCCAAGCTGGCGGGCAACCCAGTCCTGACTTCGCAGAGAGGCATCACGGCGACGTTCGATAAACACGGCCGCCGCCGCATCACTGATGCCGTCCGCCAGCGCCTCCCACCGCAGTACCTGAATACGTGTTTCGCCGTCGGCCGGAATCAGTGCTGGCGTGGAAAGGCAGTCCAGATATTGCGCAATCACGCGCGAATCAAAAAGGGTTGAAGCATCGTCACGCACCAGCACCGGAATCCTGCCAAGCGGGTTGTAATCCGGTGTCACCGTGTCCGCGTTCCAGGGAATGTCTTCGACGAGCTCGCAGGGAATATTCTTTTCCTGTAACAGGATGCGGATCTTGCGACCGAACGGGCTGGTCAGGGAGGTGATCAGTTTCATGATAGTTTTCGTCGGAGTCGGAATAGTAGTAACGACATCAGCGCCAGATAGCCGACGTTGGTACTGCCGGAGCTGGAGGAGGCAGGTTGCTCGGACAGGCTGTAAACCTGACGGCGCTCGCTGTTGCTGCTTTCGAACAAGATGCCACCCTCTACTGGTCCCATAAGTTTTGGGCCATTATGGGTGCCTTTCACTCCTGCCAATACCGGTATTGCCGGTCCCGTTTCAGTGACTTTCCACAGTGTCGGATTATTGCCAGTGGTCTGGGTGATCAGATAGACCCCATCCTCAACATGAGCCGTTTTACTGTATTCATTGAGCACAGCTCCTGACTCGTCAGTAAGTGGGCTGGCGGATCCGCCGTATGTCATTCGCATGATCCGCCGCGATGCTCCACTTCGCTGGACAAAAAGTACTGCGAGATTTTCACCGGGAATAATGACCGCGGACTGCAGTGGCGTGCCGGAAAAATCGGCTAACTTTTCATAGCCGGTCAGGGTGTCGTCGGTTAGCCACAGAGATGTTGTGTCGGATGGTTCATCGTAGGTCTGCACGGTGAACGCGCCTGCCGGGCCACCACTTACACGGAAATGCTGGTCAGAGGCAAACATATTCAGATCGGTTACGTCGAGAGTCTGTCTGTCGATTGCGATCAGGCGGTAGTTGCTACCATTGGCTATGGATACCAGCCAGTGCGCTGATGTGTTGGCATTGTATGTCGAGCCGAATCCCATAAACCGCTCCGGCGCAGCGAGATTCATAACAGGCTGAATATCGCCATCTGCAGCCACGCTGAATAGCGTGCTGTCATCGGTTTCTTCATTCAGGCTGTAGAACAGTTGCTCAGCGATGGGGACGACCGTTCGGCCTGTTCCGTCATAAACCGGAATCAATTCGCGGGAGCTGATGGGTAGTCCCCATATCTGATCATCTGCTCTGAACAAGGAAATATCGCCTCCTCCGGTCAAGGGGGTCAGGCCTGAGGGAATGTTTCCCTGAAGCCAGTCATCAACAGTTGAGACTAGTTTTCGCGTAGCCCGATGAAGTTTTCCGTCGGTGCCGAGATAGATTAAGGCACCGTTATGTTGCAGAGTCCGCTCTGCCAATGGTCCGACCTGCCACGACGGGGCCAGCGATTGGTCAGTTGCTCCGAAATCGATTTTTTTCAGCACACCCGGGAGGGTCGTGTCTGGTAAAGAGTAGTAGAAGTAAGATTCAGACTTTTGTGATCCGCCAAGAATGAAATGGATCTCGGCAAAGTTGATGTCGGTCGAGTTAGCGCTTTTCTGCTGTACCGAAGTTTCGCTGATATGAACAAATTGCCCTTGCCCGGTCGCCGGGTCTCTGGCGCCAAGAATAAATGTATCATCAAGCTGCTGGACAGGGTTCAGCATGGTTCCGGTTGTAAATGTGCTGGCAACCACCAGGCTGGTACCATCGAATCTGGCTAGCTCACGCGATGATGGATATTCAATGGCCAGCAACAGCTGGCCGGTAATCGAAGCCAGAATGCTGCTGCCAATGGCCGTTTCGTCCAACGCTAACATTAGCGGCCCGGTGCCATCCGGGCTTCCGTCCGAACTCCAGATTGCAGGCGGCAGGCCAACGTCTTCCGTGATATGAAAATACAGCTTCCCTGCGGCAATGGTTGCCTTGAGCATGCTGCCTTGTGGTTCCAGATCACTGAAATCCTGCAGCAGGGTGCTGGCCCCGTTAATCAGGTCATGGCTGACAAGCGTATGGTCTCCAGCGTTTGTTCGGGCGCGCCAGAAAAGGTGAGTCGAGGTGGCTCCGAGTAACTCGATCAAGTTTGTACCGACGGGCTCAGGAAGCGCGTGCAGTTGATCTTCACTACTCAGCAGCCATGGCTTAGCCCTGTCACCGTCGGTGGCAGAAAAGCATAGCGCGGCGCCACAGTTGGTCAGGTGCTGGGGGGAGGCGCTGTCACTACCGATATTGAGATCCGTCAGCCTGATTGTGCCTGCAGCGGTGCTATCGGTTCGCCAGAGTTCATAGCCGTAAGAGCTGGTTTTACCGGCAAAGTACAGGGCATCGTTACGTAACAGGTAGCGTCGTCGTGAATGCTCCAGATACAACCCCGGGAACGGAGATGAAAGCATTGGAGTATCTTCGGTTATCACATCAAAAACCGGGCGGGTATTGGCTGCCGTGCCATCGCTGGTCCAGAGCCTGCGACCAGTGGCCGGGGAGTAGGCGGAGAAGACCAGCTTGTCATTCAGACTGGTCATATGTGTAGGCGTTGAGGAGCAGGGGCCGGGGCAGATATCTGCCAGAAGCTCCAGCTCACCGGCTTCTCTCAGTGCCAGCAGTTCCGTGCCCGCTCCCTCCAGCCATGCAGACAAGTAGGGGGTTCCTGCCAGATCAACGGTTTTGGGGCTGGCTGCGTCGTAGGCGCTTGGCAGGCCTGCTGGAGATGCCAATGCTGGACGAATAGTCTGTTTGGGCGCGCTGAGAGTGACGGCTTCGGCGGAAAAGCAGCAGGCCGCCACGAAACAGGCAGTCACTTTACGCATGATTGAGCATCCCTGTTTGCAGAGGGCGGCAGAGGACGATCAGCGCGTCCCGTACACCACCATGGTCTTGCCCTTCACCGAGACCAGCCCCTGATCTTCCAGGTTCTTCAGTACCCGGCCGACCATTTCCCGGGAGCAGCCGACGATGCGGCCGATTTCCTGGCGGGTGACCTTGATCTGCATGCCATCCGGGTGGGTCATGGCATCGGGCTGCTTGCACAGCTCCAGCAGGGTGCCGGCAACGCGGCCGGTGACGTCAAGGAAGGCAAGGTCGCCGACCTTGCGGGTGGTGGCGCGCAGGCGGCCGGCGATCTGGGCGGACACAGCGAACAGGATCTCGGCGTCCTCCCGGGCCAGCTGGCGG
>JBECKT010000060.1:0-9129 GCA_040235405.1 Alcanivoracaceae bacterium | reverse complement strand
TGATTCCGCAGAACCCTTCCGAGCGTGTTCCCGGCAGTGACAGTGAAGAGCTTCGCACTGCCCGGTTACGTCTGCTATCACGCTGGGTGGAAAGCCATCCGCAGGATGGGCGCTGGCAGGATCAGGCTGCGCAAAGCTGGCCAGTTGCCGGTCGTCAGGCGCTGCCGTTTCGGGCGCCGCATTTTGTCGAGCAGGTATTGCGGCAACAGGGTGCTGGCAGTTGGCAAACCACGCTGGATGCCAGCAAGCAGTTACTGCTGGAACAGCACATCAGTCGTTATCTGCAGGACCGCAGGGCGGACGGCATTCAGAACGCGGCGTCTGTGATCGTTGATCTGCGCGACATGTCGGTGGCGGCCTGGGCCGGCTCCGCCGACTGGTTCAATGATGCCATTGCCGGCAAGGTTGATGGTGTGCTCGCACGGCGTTCGCCGGGTTCCACCCTGAAGCCGTTTGTTTATGCGTTGGCGCTGGATCAGGGTCTGTTACATCCGCAAACCCTGCTGGAAGATTTGCCGGCCCGCTTCGGTGCCTACACGCCGGAAAATTTTGATCGTGGTTTTCTCGGCCCGGTCAGCGCTACCGAAGCGCTGATCTATTCGCGTAATGTCCCGGCGGTCACGGTGGCGCGCGATCTGCAGCCGGATTTCTATCATTTCCTTCAGCATGCTGGCGTACAGCAACTGCGCGAACGTGACTTTTATGGTCTGGCGCTGGTGTTGGGCGGCGTTGAGATCAGTATGCAGGAAATTGCCGGGTTATATGGCGCACTGGCGAATCAGGGCGTGCAGTATCCGCTGGCACTGGTGCAGCAGGAGTCCGGCGCCCGGCCGGGCAAGCGGTTATTCAGTGCTGAAGCGGCTTTTATTGTCCAGCAGATGCTGATGTCGACGCCGCCGCCGGATAATCAGCGCCACAAAACCTGGCCACTGGCGTGGAAAACCGGCACCTCCTGGGCCTTTCGTGATGCCTGGGCGGTAGGCCAGTTCAGTCACTATCTGATCGCCGTCTGGGTCGGAAATTTTGACGGCAGCAGCAATCCGGCGTTTGTCGGTCGCGATGCGGCCGGGCCGTTGCTGTTCCGGATCAGCGGCCACCTCGCCCATGAAGTCAGCGATCACGCTCTGCGGGGTAGCGATGCCAGCGGGCTTAACGTGCGCAAGGTTTCTGTTTGCAGAAGCTCCGGTGATCTGCCGGGAAAATTCTGCCCGCATACAGTGGCCAGCTGGTTTATTCCGGGTGTTTCGCCAATCCGCGTCGACACTGTGCACCGGGAAGTGGTGATTGATCCGCGCACCGGGTTGCGCAGCTGCAACCCGGATGCACCGGGAATGCGTCGCGAAGTGATGGAGTTCTGGCCGTCGAATATGCAGGCGTTGTTCCGGCTGGCGGGCCTGCCGCGACGTGAACCACCGGGATTCCCGTCGGAGTGCAGTCTGACGCAGCAGGGTCAGTCCGGACAGCCGCCGCAGATTCGCTCGCCGGATGGCAAGCTCGAGTACGGATTGCATCCGTTTAGAAGTGAGCCGGACCGGATTCCGCTGCAGGCTGTAACGGATGCATCAGCAACAACACTGTTCTGGTTCGAAGATGATCGTTATCTCGGCAGCAGTCAGGGCGATGCCATCCTGTACTGGTCGCCGACGCCGGGGCGCTATCTGATCCGTGCGGTCGATGATCTTGGTCGCAGTGATGCGGTTACTGTAACGGTACGGCTATTGCCGGCACATGCCGGCCGCTGATCCGATCATTGGCTGCGCAGATTGTGGGTTATCGTGGCATGATCTGCCCGGCAGAGATCTGGAGGCATATCACCGTGATGAATGAAATGACCGGTCTGCACGAGGAGCGTCTCGACCGGGTCTGCGAAGCCCTGCGCGCGACTGGCGCCAGACGGGTGCTGGATCTTGGTTGCGGCGCCGGCGCGCTATTGTTCCGGCTGCTCGATCAGCCGCAGTTTCAGCAGGTAGTGGGTGTCGAGCAATCGCTGTTGCGGCTGGCCGAAGCCAGACAAATGCTGGCTGATCATCTTCAGGGTGAGTCGCCACGGTTGCATCTGGTAGCAGGATCCTATGCTGAAGCAGACACATCACTGCAGCATTTTGATGCTGCCGCTATGGTTGAAACCATCGAGCATGTCGAGCCGGCCATGTTGTCGCAGGTCGAGCAGAATGTGTTTGGATTTCTTCGCCCGCGTTACCTTTTCCTGACCACACCAAACCGCGAATACAATCCGTTGTTCGGCATGACGCCGGGGCAGATGCGCGAGCCGGATCATAAGTTCGAGTGGGACCGGATGAAGTTCCGGCGCTGGGCCGGCGGCGTTGCTGCGCGTCAGGGTTATGAGGTGGTGTTTGGTGGCATTGGTGATTTTGATCCTGATCTGGGCCAGCCTACCCAGACCGCCATGTTCACTTTGCCGTGAATGGCACTTTGTAGGAGCGGCCGATCGGCCGCGAAGAATTCGCCGTCGATCGACGGCTCCTACATATCCACGCGGCGTCGCAGGGCCTTGGTTTGACCTTGCTTCTTCTTGCTGTCGACGCGTTTCTGCTGCGAGGATCTTGACGGCCTGGTTGCCCGGCGCGGCTTTTTCTCCACTGTCACCGAGCGAATCAGTTCCGCCAGTCGCGACAGCGCATCGTCGCGGTTTTTCAGCTGGGTGCGAAACTGCTGGCCCTTGATAACGATCACGCCATCGTCGGTGACGCGGCTGTCTTTTAATGCCAGCAGCCGTTCCTTATAGATATCCGGCAATGAGGAAGCGCGAATATCAAAGCGCAGATGCACGGCACTGGAAACCTTGTTGACGTTCTGACCGCCCGCACCCTGGGCACGAATGGCCTCAAGATGGATTTCATTGTCCGGCAGGGACAGGGTCGGGGTGATAACAAGCATGGCAATCTCCGTGACAGCAGCAGGTGATCGCCAGACAGCCAGCGGGTTGTCGAATACCATGTAGGAGCGGTCGATCGACCGCGAAAAGCGTTCGCGGCTGATCAGCCGCTCCTGCAGTGGAGCGCAATCACTGTTTCTTTTTCGGGGCGATGTACTTCATCAGGGTCATGAACCACATCAGCTGTGAGGCGTCGCCTTCGATCTTGATTTTGCCCTGCTGCATGCCGGCCATAAATGCCATCTGGTTCTTGCCGGCTTCCATCAGGGTCTGCACGGCGTAGTGTGCATCCTCGAAGCTCAGCGTGACACTCGGATTCGGATGCAGGCCGCCGCGGGTAATAATGCGATTTGGTAAAAAGTGGAAGGAACGCGCCGGCGCACCGGCCTTGGTGCGCCACTGCATGACCATATCCTTGCCCGCGAGCTTGCCGCGGAACTCGGCGTTACGCCAGGCCAGCCAGCGCAGGCGCCAGCCAAGTACAAGCAGAATCAGCCAGAATTTCATTGAATGTCCCCGCAACAGTCTGCCCCAGGGCAGTAGTGGTGAAAGCAGAAGGCTAACACAGGATATTAAGGTTGCGCCGCCTCCACCGCAGGAGCCGTCGACCGACGGCGAAGGGCCTTCGCGGCCGATCGGCCGCTCCTACGTGAGACCGAGCTCAGAGCAGTGGCGGCAACTCTTTATTCAGCGCCTGCTTTTCCGCACAGGCATCACCGGTCAGGGCGTAACCGAGCAGGGTGCCATCCTTGCCGCGGAACAGTGCCTTGACGCTCAGGCCCTCGCCTTCACTCTGCCAGTCACCTTCGGCGCCCGGCGCTGGCGGGCAGACCACGGTCGGGCAGGCGGGGGTCTTGATGGTGACTGGCATAACACCGTAACTGACCGGGGTCGGTTCACCGGCCAGCGTTTTCGCCAGCGCCCGCGATGCCGACATCAGTGGCAGAATGTAGGGCAGCACCAGACCTTCCACTTCGGCGCAGTCACCAAGCGCGTAAACATCCGCTGCGCTGGTTTGCAGCAGGCGATCCACCACGATGCCGCGCTTGACGTTAATGCCGGCGGTGCTGGCCAGGGCAATACGCGGACGCAGGCCCACCGCTTGCAGAACGATATCAGCTTCGACTTCATTGCCGTCGGACAGACCGATGACCAGACCATCGCCACGCTTGTTGCAGGTTTGTGCAAACGGGCCGAAATGGAAGCGGACACCGGCCTGCTCCAGCCCCTGCTGAACCGCGCGCGAGGCGGGTTCCGGCAGCAGGGTCGGCAGGCAGCGGCCCATCGGTTCGACCAGATCCACCTTGAAGCCACCGGCGAGCAGGTCGTTGGCAAATTCGCAGCCGATCAGACCACCACCGATAATCAGCACATTTTTCTTGCCGGTCAGGGCCTTGCCGAAACGGGCGTAATCCATCAGATCGTTGACGGTGTAGACCTGCTCCAGCGCGTCGCCGGTCATTGGCGGGCGGAATACGTCGGCGCCCAGTGCCAGCACCAGTTTGCTGTAGCGGAGTTTTTCGTCGCCGATCTCGACCTGCTTGCTGGCCGTATCGATGGCAGTGACATTGATGCCGGTGCGAATGCTGATATCCAGTTGCGCCCCGGTCTGTTCCGCCGTGGCCATGGCCAGCGCGTCGGCATCCTTCTGTTTGGCAAAGCCGTTGGAGAGCATCGGCTTGGAATAGTTACGACCGTCGTCACTGGTGAGCATGATCACCGGGGTGGACTTGTCGAGCTTGCGCAGTTCTTTGACGAGGTTGAAACCGGCCAGACCGGTGCCAATGACAATAATCGGTTGCATGACAGATTCCGTGGCTGAAGGAGCAAACAGCAGAGATGATACGGGGCGCCAAGCGCCCCGTGCGGAATGATCTCAGATCTGGACCATCTCGAAGTCGTCCTTCGAAACACCGCAGTCCGGACATACCCAGTCATCCGGCACGTCTTCCCACGCCGTACCCGGGGCGATGCCCTCTTCCGGCAGGCCTTCGGCCTCGTCATAAATAAAGCCGCAGACCACACATTCCCACTTTCTCATGCTCAACCTCTCAGGCTTGGCAGCCGGTGGACTCAGCACCTGGCTGCAGGACATCCGCAGGGGTCGCTAACCTAGCCATGCAGCCGGCAAAAATCAATGGCATCGGAGGCTGGCGAAGTTGATCGTCTGACATATTAGCGGCCCGAATGCCCCCGGAATTGCCAATTTCGCACTGGTTGCGCATAGTGCCGGCGCCAGTCAGGAGACACCGTGAAGCCCGTAAAGTCTGTAAAAATTGTCAGTCCCCACGTTTTTTCCGATGCCGGGCTTTACTGGCGGCCGCTGTCGCGGGTCCGGGCACCGGCAGCAATGTCCGATTGGCTGGCGGATCAGGGCTCGCTGACCCGCAGGCTGGAGCGGTTTGGTCAGTTCAGGGTGCAGCCGGTGACGCAGGGAGTTGGCCAGCCAACGGCGGCCGAGGCCATTATGCTCGGCCTGCCGGCGCGCCGCCGGGTACTGATTCGCGAGGTATTGCTGCTGGTTGAGAATGAACCGGTGGTGGCGGCGCGCAGCGTCCTGCCGTTGACCACGCTGGTCGGTGCCAACCGGATTCTCGGGCATATGGCCCGGCGCTCACTGGGCACGGAACTGTTCCGGCGGCCGCGCGCCATACGGCTGGCGGTATGGGCGGCGATGGTGCCTGCAGACAGATTGCCAGTGAAGGTGGGTCAGGCCTGCTGGGGGCGCCAGTCCCTGTTTCTCAAGCGTGGCCGACCATTGCTGGTAGCGGAGGTCTTTCTGCCGGCATTACAGTGCCTGACTGCGTAACTGCCAGAGCCGGTGAAATGGTGCCGGATCCTTGCTGCCCTGACCCTCCAGCGCCTGTTGTTGTTGCCCGCCCAGCCGCGACAGCCAGAACCGCATGGCGGCGATAGCCAGGGCCAGCGGCAGGCATGACTTATCCCACGAAGATAGTGATCGCTTACTTTCGTAGCCCTCCAGCAGGGCATCCTGAAGTGCTTTCAGCGGCTGTCCAGCGCTGTCCAGACACCAGTCATTGATAGCGACGGCAAGGTCGTAAACCGCCAGATCATGGCACGCGTGGTAGAAGTCGAGCAGGCCGCTGAGCCGATCCTGATCGAACAGGGCGTTGTCACGGAACAGGTCGGCGTGGACCAGCACTCGTTCGCCAGCAAGGCTCAGCCATGGCAGTAGCTGGGCCCGGGCGATGCTCCTGTCATGGCTGTCCGGCAGGTTCTCCAGCATCCCGGAAAGCTGCTCACGCTCGTCTGCCTGCGGTGTCGGGCGGTCGACGCTGATCTGGTGCAGGCGCGCCAGCGCCGCGCCGATCTGCCGGCAGTGGCCCACTTCTGGCTGGTCGATATGACGGCCCGGCAGACGCGGCACCAGCATTGCCGGCTTGCCGGCCAGATTGAACAGGGTGCCGCGTGGATGGGTAATCGGGCAGGGCACCGGCAGGCCGGCCGCCGCGACTGCGGACAGCAGATCGGCATACCAGGGCAGGACGGCGGCGGGCATTTGCTCGAACAGGGTCAGCACCACATCGGACCGGGCACCACCCAAGTCGCAGGCATCAATCAGGTAATTGCTGTTCTCAATACCGCTGCTGGCCGGGCGGAAGCCAAGCAGGCGCAGGCCAGCCTCGGCCAGCAGGCGGCTCAGTTCGGTTTCGGAGACGGCGGTAAAGACACTCATGGGCGGCAGTGTAACAGGGCGCGACGGCCTTTCCTCTGCGCTCTGCTGGCGTATACTTGCCCACTGGCGCGCCAGCGCACTGCCCAGCGGGGACAGAAGAACAACAACAAGGAGTGAACATGAAGGGTTTCCGAATTTTTGCGGTGCTGCTGCTTGCCCTGAGTCCGGCTGTGCTGGCGGACATTGCGGTGTATCGCGATGCGCCGACCTCCTATGTCGGCGCCAACATCATGACGTTGAACGTCGATGGCGATGGGCTGGATCAGACCGCAGGCGGCTTTCTGTTCCGTCTTGGCGGCATGATTGATCCGCACTTTGGCGCCGAAGTCCGACTTGGCCGGGGCTTCTGGCATGAAACCCAGCGCTTTCCCGGGACCCGCGTTCAGGTCGATGTCGACCATGTTGCCGGCGTTTATGGTACCGCCCGATTGCCGTTTGATGTGCCGTTGATCAAGCTGCCGCTAGTCGACAAATTGTTTGTTCACGCATTGCTGGGCGTGGTAAATGTGCAGTTACGTGGCGAGACTGATATTTGCGCCGCTGGTTGTGGCGCCACACGGGTCAAACATGATGCCGCCACCGATCTGTCCTGGGGAGTCGGCATGGGCATGGAGCTGAAACTACCGAAAATTGAACTGCCGGTATTCAACGCGCCGCGCCGCATAGGCTTGTCGCTGGAGTACATGAATTATGGTGGCGACGAGATCGACCTTACCGGTGTTGACGCCGGCCTGATGGTATTTTTCTGAATTATGTCGCTGCGAACCCGGCTTGAAAGACTTGCCCTTGGCAGTGTGCTGAAACTGCCGGGACCACTGTGTGGAATGGCCGCATCGGTGGCCGAACCGGACGTTTGCGAGGGGCTGGATGGCCGGTTGCGCCTGTTGCTGGCGGCCAGCGGTATGCGCCCGGAGCTGGACCGCCTGCCGGTTGATCAGGCCCGACATCAGTATGCTGAACTGTATGCCCTGATGGATGTGCCGAAAGAGCGTGTCGGCAAGCATGAAGATCTTGGCTTTGCCGGCAACGGCGGCGAGGTGATGGTGCGGGTGTACTGGCCGGAAGGCCACACCGATGCATTGCGTCCTGGCGTTTTGTTTTTCCACGGCGGCGGCCATGTGATCGGTTCGGTAGCCGGCTATGATCATCTTTGCCGGTTTCTCTGTAATCGTCTGGGCGCGGTGCTGGCCAGCGTCGATTACCGGCTGGCACCGGAGCACAAGTTTCCGACCGCGGCTGAAGATGCCATTGCTGCCTGGCAATGGTTCCGCGCCCAGGCGCCATCGTTCGGCGCTGATCCGACCCGGTTGGGCGTGATGGGCGATAGCGCTGGCGGCAATCTCGCCGCTGTGGTCTGTCAACAGGCTCTGGCACGCACGCTGCCGATGCCGGCGGCCCAGTGTCTGGTGTATCCGCAGGTCGACGGTCGCATGATCGACGCCTCAGTCAGTCGCTATGCCGAGCATCTTGGCCTGACCCGCAGCCTGATTCACTGGTTCCGCGACCACTATTACAACTCGCTCAAGGATGCCCAGCATCCGATGGCGTCACCCCTGCTGGCCGCCAGTGTTGAACACTTGCCACCGGCGCTGGTGGTGGTGGCCCGGGATCCGCTGCGAGATCAGGGTCTGGCTTACGCCGAGCGCCTGCGCCATGCCGGGGTGGCGGTAGCCGAGCTGGATTACGATCATCTGGTGCACGGCTTTTTCGGTATGGGTGGCATGGTGCCAGCGGCACGCAATGCCATCCTTGAAATCTGCGCTACGTTCGGCAAGATGCTCTGACCGCTTCGTCGCCACCCTGGAATTCTGATGTCCGAGCAAAAGCCCGTCGTCCTGATCGACGGCTCGTCCTATCTGTATCGCGCCTTTCATGCGTTGCCGCCGCTGTCCACCTCAACCGGCCAGCCCACCGGTGCAGTACGCGGCGTCGCCAACATGTTGCGCAAGATGATCAAGGATTATCAGCCGGACTATATCGGCGTGATTTTTGATGCCAAGGGCAAAACTTTTCGCGACGAGATGTTCGAGCAGTACAAGGCCAATCGGCCGCCGATGCCGGATGACCTGCGCGCCCAGGTGGAGCCATTGCATGCCCTGATTCGCGCCATGGGGCTGCCGCTGATTGTTGAAGACGGCGTTGAAGCTGACGACGTGATCGGCACTTTTGCCCGTCGTCTGGCCGCCGAAGGCCGGCCAGTAATTATTTCCACCGGCGACAAGGATATGGCGCAGCTGGTGGATGAGCATGTCACTCTGGTCAACACCATGACCGATACCGTCATGGATCCCGCTGGTGTGGTGAAGAAGTTCGGCATTCCGCCGTCGCTGATTATTGATTATCTGGCGCTGATGGGTGACAAGGTCGACAACATACCCGGCGTGCCCGGTGTCGGCGAGAAAACGGCGTTGGCGCTGATACAGGGCCTGGGTTCGCTGGAAAATATCTACGCCAATCTGGAAAAGGTCGCCGAGCTGGATTTTCGTGGCGCGAAAAAGATGCCGGAGAAACTCGCCGAGCACCGCGATATGGCGTT
>JBECKT010000048.1:0-3251 GCA_040235405.1 Alcanivoracaceae bacterium | reverse complement strand
TTAAAGAAGGCAGCGGCATCGACCGTGTTGTGCTCGACTGTATTACCAGCCTGCAAAACGGTGCCGACCTGCTGTGGATCGAAACCGAGAAGCCGCACGTTGGTCAGATCGCCGAAATGGTTAACCGCATCCGCAAAGTGGTGCCGGACGCCAAGCTGGTTTACAACAACAGCCCGTCCTTCAACTGGACCCTGAACTTCCGTCAGCAGGTGTTTGATGCCATGCAGAAGGAAGGCAAGGACGTGTCTGCGTACGATCGCGCCAAGCTGATGAGCGCTGATTACGACAACACCGAGCTGGGTATTGAAGCTGACAAGCGCACCGCCTCGTTCCAGCGCGACGCATCCCGTGAAGCAGGTATTTTCCACCACCTGATCACCCTGCCGACCTACCACACTGCCGCTCTGTCCACCGACACCCTGGCCAAGGGTTACTTCGGTGACGAAGGCATGCTGGCATACGTTGCAGGCGTTCAGCGCAAGGAAATCCGTCAGGGCATCGCTACCGTGAAGCACCAGGACATGGCCGGTTCCAACATCGGTGATGACCACAAAGAGTACTTCGCTGGTGAAGCTGCACTGAAGGCTGGCGGTAAAGACAACACCATGGGCCAGTTCGAGAACGTTTAATCTCGAATCGATTTAACGGTGTGAAGAAAAGGCGGGGCGAAAGCCCCGCCTTTTTTATTGCTTCTTGGTCATTCTGATCGTGGCAATGACCAGCAGATACCCAAACAAAACCGGCAGCACAAACAGCATCACGATTGGCCACAGGTTCGATCCCATCAGCAGGGCAAACACGGCGTGTGCTGTCGCCGGCACGCCGACCCAGAGCGGCAGCAGGCCGGCCTTGCGCCAGTTGTCGTGCCAGCGTAGCCAGACCCAGCCCTGCAGCAGGAAATAACCCGGCACCGACCACGCCATCAGCACGATCAGCCAGTCCATGCTGCCGTCGTTGGCGTGGGCGGCCTGTAGTTGCTGTGAGGTCACCGCCTGCTGCTCATCGCTGAGCCGGCTGACCCAATCCGGCCGAGGCGCTGGTTGCGACGCTGGCTGGTCACTCCAGCGGATGTCGGTGGTGACCGGCACGATGCTGCGTTCGGTCCAGCTGTGGCTGGATACCACCAGACTGATCTGTTCCGGCACGAAAGCATGGCGAAAAGCGATCCAGGCGATGGCCTCGCCGTCGCCGGCCGGGTAGACCGGTGCCGGGTTCATCATGGCGCCGGCTTTTTCGAAACCGGCGCCAGAGGCCCGTGCCTGAAAACGCAGTGGTTCCTCGCTGCTGTACCGAATGTGCAGGTACAGCACCTCGTTACTGGCCAGCACATCATGCTCCGGGGCGACGCCGATAATCTCTACGCTGGGCGCGGATTGTTCAGCGATGCCGGTTGCCGCCACTGCCAGCAGCAGTGCGGTCAAAATCAGGCCTATGCTTCTTGTTACAGTCATGGCGCAGCCCCCCGGATGTATTCCACCTCTGGCAACTGTAGTCTGCAGGTCTGTCTTTACACCAGTGGTTGAGGGATTGGCTATGGCTCGCATCGGATTGGCGCTGTTTGCTTTGTTGCTCGCTTCCTGCACCGGCACCCCAGACGGGATCAGCCCGGTCACGGGCTTTGATCTGCAGCGCTATCTTGGCAGCTGGTACGAGATCGCCCGGCTGGATCACTCGTTCGAGCGCGGCATGTCGCAGGTCTCGGCCGACTATTCGCTCAATGACGATGGCTCGGTCAAGGTCATCAATCGCGGTTTTCTGGCAGACAAGAGCGAATGGAAGGAAGCCATCGGCAAGGCAAAATTTGTCGGTGCGGAAGATGTCGGCCACCTCAAGGTGTCGTTCTTCGGCCCGTTCTATGGCGGCTATGTGATCTACGAGCTGGATCATCAGGGCTACCAGTACGCCTTCGTCACCAGCTACAACCGCGACTACCTCTGGCTGCTGGCGCGCACTCCGCAGATCAGCGATGCCCTGAAGCAGCAGTTTGTTCAGCAGGCTGAGGCGCTCGGCTTTGATGCCGCAGCGCTGATCTGGGTGGAGCAGGCCGGCAACTGAGCCCGGTTCACCGGGCCCGGCATCGGGTTTGCTATACTCCGGCATCGTTTTCCGGAGATGCCCGTGATTCAGTACCGTATTCAGCCGTCCCGCCCCGAGGCACATGTTTTTACCGTCACCCTGACCATCCCCGCGCCGACCCCGGAAGGGCAGGTGCTGCGTATGCCGGCGTGGATTCCCGGCAGCTACATGATTCGCGACTTCGCCCGCCATGTGCTGTCGCTGCGCGCCGAGTGCGCCGGCGCGCCGGTGGCGGTGGCCAAGCTCGACAAGGACAGCTGGCAGGTGGCGCCCTGTGATGGTCCATTGCAGGTCACCATCGATGTCTACGGTTGGGATCTGTCCGTGCGCGGCGCGCATCTGGATACCCGCCACGCCTACTTCAACGGCACTTGCGTCTTCCTGCAGCCGATCGGCCACGAAGACCAGCCCTGCGAAGTGGAGATGCTGGCACCGGAAGGCGCGGCTTATGCCACCTGGCGCATCGCCACCGGCATGCCGCGTGTGACGGGCGGTGAATGGGATTTCGGGCGCTTCCGCGCAGAAAACTATGACGACCTGATCGACTACCCGGTGGAGATGGGCCACTTCGAAGATGCCCGTTTTGAAGCCGGCGGCATTGTCCATCGTGTCATTATCAGCGGCCATCGCGGCGCCGATCTCGATCGGCTGGTGCGCGATCTGCAACCGATCTGCGAGCAGCACATCGCCCTGTTCGAAGAAAAGCCGCCGATGCAGGACTACCTGTTTATGACGCTGGTGACTGCAGACGGTTACGGCGGCCTCGAACACCGCAACTCCACCAGCCTGATGTGCGCCCGCGCCGACCTGCCGCGCCGCAGCGATGCCCCGGACAAGCAGCGCGATGGCTACCGCAATTATCTCGGCCTGTGCAGCCACGAATATTTTCACAGCTGGATGGTCAAGCGCATCAAGCCGGAAGTCTTCACTCCGTACGATCTCAGTCAGGAAAGCTATACCGAACTGCTGTGGGCATTCGAGGGCATCACCAGTTACTACGATGACCTGGGCATCGCCCGCTGCGGCAAGATCAACACGGAAAATTATCTGGAACTGCTCGGCACCGCGATCAGCCGGGTGGCCCGCGGTCGTGGCGAACAGAAGCAGACTGTCACCGAATCCAGCTTCGATACCTGGACCCGCTTCTACAAGCAGGATGAAAACGCCAGCAACGC
>JBECKT010000162.1:0-8415 GCA_040235405.1 Alcanivoracaceae bacterium | reverse complement strand
AGCAGAAGGAACAGCGCCTGGAGCAGGAAGCCAAGTCCGAGAGCGCCCACCGCAAGACCGTCGAGCGCGAGCTGGAGTGGGTACGGCAGAACCCCAAGGGACGCCGCGCCAGGAACAAGGCCCGGGTCTCTGCCTTTGAGGAGCTGGCGAGCGTCGACTTCCAGGAGCGCAATGCCACTCAGGAGCTGTATATCCCGCCGGGCCCGCGTCTGGGCGAGCTGGTGTTCGAGCTCAATGGCGTGTCCAAGCACTTTGATGACAAGGTGCTGTACGAGAACCTCAGCTTCAAGGTGCCGCGTGGTGCCATCGTCGGCATCATCGGCCCGAACGGTGCCGGTAAAACCACCCTGTTCCGGCTGATGACCGACCAGGAAACCCCGGACAAGGGCGAGATCATCCGCGGCGATACCGTACAGCTGGCCTATGTCGACCAGTCCCGTGAAGACCTCGCCGGCGACAAGACTGTCTGGGAAGAGATCTCCGACGGCCTTGATATCCTCAAGGTCGGCAATTTCGAGATGCCGTCACGGGCCTATATCGGCCGCTTCAACTTCAAGGGTGCCGATCAGCAGAAGCGGGTCAAGGACCTGTCCGGCGGTGAACGCAACCGTCTGCATCTGGCCAAACTGCTCAAGCAGGGCGCCAACGTGCTGCTGCTCGACGAACCGACCAACGACCTCGACGTCGAGACCCTGCGTGCCCTCGAAGAGGCCTTGCTTGCGTTCCCGGGTTGCGCCATTGTTATCTCCCACGACCGCTGGTTTCTGGACCGGGTCGCCACCCACATTCTCGCCTTCGAAGGCGACTCGAAAGTGGAGTGGTTTGAAGGCAGTTATACCGAGTTTGAAGAATACCGGCGCCGCACTCTGGGCGAGGAAGCCCTGCAACCGAAGCGGGTGCGTTACAAACGGATTGAAGTATGAGCAACCCCGACGATAAACGCCGTTTCTCCCGGGTGCCCTTCGAGGGCACCGCACGACTGCATATTGGTGAGCGCCTGCTGCCAGTGGAGCTGCTGGACATTTCTGTGCGCGGTGCTCAGGTGCGCCTGCCGAAAGGCGAGCGCGTCAACCCGAACGACGAGTGCCGACTGACCCTGACGCTGGATGACAGCCCGATTCATCTGACGCTGGAAAGCCAGATTCGTCACACCGCTGAGGATCAGGCCGGGCTGGTATTTGTCCTGATTGATGTCACTGACATGCAGCACCTGCGCCGCATTGTCGAGTTGAACCTTGGCGACGAAGGCGCGTTCGGAAATCTGACCAGAGAATAGTAATCAATCGATCAGCGCCAGTGCCTCGGACAATGTTGCCACCGGCAATACTTCCATACCAGCGACTGGTGCACGCGGGGCATTGCCCTTGCCGATAATGGCGCGCCGGAAACCATGTTTGGCGGCCTCCTGCAAACGCTCCTGGCCCTGTTGCACCGGGCGAATCTCACCACTCAAGCCAACCTCACCAACCACCACCAGATCCTTTGACAGCGGTCGATTGCGGAAGCTGGACACCATCGCCAGCAACAGCGCCAGATCGGCGCCGGTCTCGACCACCTTGACGCCACCAACGACGTTGGCGAACACATCCTGATCGCCGAGCTGGATGCCACCATGACGGTGCAGCACCGCCAGCAACATGGCCATCCGGTTCTGCTCCAGACCAACCGCAACACGACGCGGGTTACCCAGATGGCTCTGGTCCACCAGTGCCTGCAATTCCACCAGCAACGGCCGGGTGCCTTCCCACACCACCGTCACCAGCGAACCGGATGCCACCTCCTCCGAACGATTGAGAAAAATCGCCGAAGGATTCTTTACCTCGCGCAACCCCTCGCCGGTCATGCCGAACACGCCGAGCTCGTTAACAGCGCCAAAGCGATTCTTCAAACCGCGCAAGGTGCGAAAGCGGGCGTCCGCCGAGCCTTCCAGCATCAGCGAGCAGTCAATCATGTGCTCCAGTACTTTCGGCCCCGCCAGTGTGCCGTCTTTGGTGACATGACCCACCAGCAGCAACACCGTGCCGGTCTGCTTGGCGAAACGGGTCAGTACCGCCGCACCCTCGCGCACCTGGGCAACACTGCCGGGCGCAGACTGCAGCCCGGCCAGATACATCACCTGAATCGAGTCGATCACCAGCAGCTTCGGCTGTTCCTTGCGCGCCAATTCAAGAATGCGCTCGATATCGGTTTCCGCTGCCAGCCTGAGCGAATCGCGCGGCAGCTTGAGGCGCTCGGCGCGCATCGCCACCTGAGCCGGAGATTCTTCGCCGGTGACATACAGACAGGACAGGTTTTTCGCCAACTGACACATCACCTGCAGCAGCAGGGTCGACTTGCCGGCGCCGGGATGACCGCCGATCAGAATCGCCGAGCCCGGCACCAGACCACCACCCAGCACCCGATCAAGCTCGCCGATGCCGGTAACAATGCGCGGCGTATCGGCCAGCTCGATTTCATCCAGTCGCTGTACCGTAGACAGCTCGCCGGCATAGCCACTGCGCTCGGCGCTGCGCCCTGCACTGTGAGAGACCGGCATGGCCGGGTCGGTAACAAATTCACTGAGCGTATTCCAGGCGCCACAGGCCGGACACTGCCCTTGCCACTTGGGGAAATCAGCACCGCAATCGGTGCAGACATAAGCAATCTTGCGTTTTGCCATCAGCTGGTTATCCGTTCGGGCCGACCGGTCATGCGACAGAACAGCTCATAACTGATAGTGCCGCAATGTTGTGCCACTTCATCGACGCTGACCTGATCGCCCCAGAGCTCTACGCTGTCGCCAACCCGGGTTAACGGCAGATCGGTGACATCAATGGTAATCATATCCATCGACACCCGCCCTGCCAGTGCTGCCCGACGCCAACTGTTGTCAGCATTCATCACCGCAACCGGCGTGGTAGACGGCGCGTGACGCGGATAGCCATCACCATAACCGATCGCCACCACGGCAATACGGCTGTCCCGGGTGGCCTGCCAGCTGCTGCCGTAACCGACACTGTCGCCAGCCGGCACCTCATTGATGGCAATAATGGGGGCGGATAACCGATGCGTTACCGCAAGCCCGAGATCAGCGGCGCTACGATCCGGAAAAGGGGATGAGCCATACAACATGATGCCGGGCCGCACTCGCGAGCCGGCACTGTCCGGATAGCGGAAAATAGCGGCGGAATTGGCGGCAGTGAATGGCACACCATGGCGGGCCGCGACATCACGGACACGCTGCAGCTGCAACGCACTTTGCGAATCCTGCGGCATATCGGCGCAGGCAAAATGACTGGCCATGCCCGCCAGCGATACCTGACGACAGGCCCGCAAGCGTGCCACCAAAGCATCAACATCGGTCAGCGGCACGCCGAGACGATGCATACCGGTGTCGAGCTTCAGCCAGACTCGCACTGGCACCGGCAACGACACCTTCTCAAGCAGCGCAACCTGCCATTGGCTGTGAACAATCAATTCGCAGCCGACACGAGCTGCTTCAACCAGCTCGGCGGCGTCAAACACGCCCTCCAGCAACAGCAACGGTGCATCAATCCCGTCGCGGCGTAACTGCAAGGCCTCATCAAGTAGCGCGACGCCGAAACCATCAACGTCATCCCGCAAGGATTCAGCGGTGAAACGCAGACCATGGCCGTAACCGTCTGCCTTGACCATGGCGAACAGCTCGGCACCGGCACTCAGCGCCCGCGCACGACGGGCATTAACACGAAGGGATTCAGAGCGCAGCTCCAGCCGGGTACCGCGCATGGATTATTCGCTCGACTGGTACTGCTGATAATACTCGGGAGCGAGATCATCAAAGCGGGTGAACTCGCCACGGAAGGCAAGCCGCATGGTGCCGATCGGACCATTCCGCTGCTTGCCGATAATGACTTCGGCGATACCCTTCTCTTCCGATTTTTCCTTGCTGTAAACCTCATCCCGATACAGGAAAATGATCAGGTCGGCGTCCTGCTCAATCGCGCCGGATTCACGCAGATCCGACATCACCGGACGCTTGTTCGGCCGCTGCTCCAGCGAGCGGTTCAGCTGCGACAGCGCAACGACCGGCACATTCAGTTCTTTCGCCAGACCTTTGAGCGAGCGGGAGATCTCCGAAATTTCGTTGACCCGGTTCTCCGCCCCCGGCACCTGCATCAACTGCAGGTAATCGACCATGATCAGACCAAGCTCACCGCCACATTCACGCGCCACCCGTCGGGCCCGGGCGCGAATATCCATCGGGCTCAACGCCGGAGTGTCGTCAATAAAAAACTTCTGCGGTGTCAGCAGCTGCATGGCTGAGGCGATGCGGGTCCAGTCGTCCTGGGTCAGACGGCCGGAGAGAATATTACGCAGGTTGATCCGGCCGAGTGAGGCCAGCATCCGCATGACAATACTTTCCGCCGGCATTTCCATGGAGAACACCAGCACTGGCTTGCCGCTCTTGATCGCCACGCTTTCGCACAGGTTCATGGCGAAGGTGGTTTTACCCATCGACGGACGCGCTGCCACTACCACCATGTCAGAGGGCTGCAAACCGGCGGTCATCTTGTCGAGCTCGTCGAACCCGGTGGAAACACCGGTAACCGGCTGCTTGTTGCGGAACAGCTCTTCAATACGACCGACCGCATTGGTCAGCACATCCTTGATGGCGCGCGGGCCACTGCCTTTCTGCTGCTGCTCGGCAATGGCAAAAATGCCGGATTCGGCCTCATCGAGAATTTCCGCGCTGCGCGCCCCTTTCGGATTGTAGGCACGATCGGAAACCTTGTTGGAAACACTGATCAGCTGCCTGAGCACCGAGCGCTCACGGACAATATCCGCGTAGGCAGAAATGTTGGCGGCACTGGGGGTATTGCGAGCCAGATCACTCAGATAGGCGACGCCACCGGCTGACTCAAGCTGACCCAGCTGCTGTAGCGCCTGCGATACGGTGATCATGTCACGGGGCTGATTCTGCTCCGCCAGGCCAAGCATGGCGCGGAAAATCTGCTTGTGCTCACGGCGATAAAAATCATGCTCACCAACCCGCTCGGCGACCTGGTCCCAGGCATCTTCACTGAGCATCAGACCACCCAGCACGGCCTGCTCCGCTTCCACCGACTGAGGCGGCAGACGCAAAGACTCGGGCAAATGCTGATCAATACTCAGTGGCTCATTCATGGCCTGGAAAAACCGCATGGCTGCAAAGAAAACGGGCACTGTCATCGCTGACAGTGCCCGCATTGTGTCACCAGAGCCCGGCAAGGGGCAAAGGCTTATTCCTCCGGAACGATTGCCAGCTTGATGGCGACGGTAACGTCGCTGTGCAGCTGTACATCGATCTCGAATTCGCCGGTGTGGCGCAGCGCGCCATTCGGCAGCTTCACTTCGGCTTTTTCTACTTCCACGCCAGTCTGGGCAGTGATGGCTTCGGCGATATCGCGGGTGCCAACGGAGCCGAACAGCTTGCCTTCATCACCGGCCTTGGCGGCCAGGCTGACGGCAGCGCCATTCAGCTTCTCGCCACGGGCCTGGGCTGCTGCCAACTGCTCTGCGGCCTGAGCCTGCAGTTCAGCGCGGCGGGTTTCCACAGTGGCCAGATTATCCTTGGTTGCCGGCAGGGCTTTACCCTGCGGAATCAGGAAGTTGCGGCCATAGCCGGCGCGCACATCCACCACCGAACCCAGGTCACCGAGGTTTTTGACTTTCTCGAGCAGAATAATTTGCATGATCTGTCTCCCCGGACTCAGTTGTCGTGGCTGTCAGAGAACGGCAGCAGAGCCAGATAACGGGCCTGCTTGATCGCCTGAGCCAGCTGGCGCTGGTAGCGTGCGCTGGTGCCAGTGATACGGCTCGGCACGATCTTGCCGGTTTCAGTGATGTAACCCTTCAGGGTTTCCAGATCTTTGTAATCAATCCGATCAACGCCTTCAGCGCTGAAACGGCAAAACTTGCGACGACGGAAAAAACGGGCCATTGGTATTCTCCAGAAATTCTCTCAATCGAGGTGTGCCAGTTCCTGTACGTGCAACTCCAGTCTGTCCTGCGCTTCGCCCTTGTGTCCGGACCGGGCGATAAACCCGGTGGCCTGAATCTGGCTGCCCTCGCGGATTCCCGCAGCGGCCCGAATTCCTGCCTCACCCGCCAGAATCAGCGCGATACGCGCTTCAACTGCCCGGGCGACCCCGGCCTGTTCCTGCCGGGAGCGGTGTTCGAGCCAGAGTCTCTGCCTCGGAACCCCGCCTGGGGTATGGCGAACCGGTTCGATGGCAACCACCTGACCGGTCATAACACACTGGTTCTGCACTGACGGGGTCAGGCGGACACCTCCTCCTTCTCGTTTGACTTCGCCAGCAGCGAGGTCTCGGTCAGCGCTTTATCCTGACGCATCACCAGATTACGGATAACCGCATCGTTGAAACGGAAGGCATTCTCGAGCTCTTTCAGCGTCTCGCCGTCACATTCGATGTTCATCAGAACGTAGTGAGCCTTGTGGATCTTGTTGATCGGGTAGGCCAGCTGGCGGCGCCCCCAGTCCTCAAGGCGGTGGATGGTACCCTTGCCGTCCTTGATCAGGGCGCTGTAGCGCTCGATCATGGCAGGCACCTGCTCGCTCTGGTCCGGGTGGACCAGGAACACAACTTCATAATGGCGCATTGTCTGCTCCCTGTGGTTTTGGCAGCCCCCCGCAACGGGCGGTGGGGCAAGGAGCCGGGGCAAAATCGCTGGGACTGTGCCTCGGGGGCGCGGATTCTAGCCCAATCTGACCGCCAGACTCAAGTTCTGCCGCATTGCCATCATCCGGGCGAAGCCGTATCCTTGGACCAGCGTCTGAAAATTACTCTAACAATACAGAACAATAATGGTGACGCCCGATGGACCTGTCACGCCAATTCAGGCTTATTGCCGCTGCTGCGCTGTGTGCGCTCCTTGCCAATGGAGTTCATGCGGACGACTGCATCTCTCCTGTCCCGCTGGACGAAAAGCCTGCGATGAACGCCTATGGCGACTACTCGGACTTCCTTGTGGCAGCCATGGAGCACAAGGCTCAGGAGGAGAAAAAACGCAAACACCAGAAGATGTGCCCGGAGCTTTACCGCGAGGCACCGCTGACGGGGCCCCGGGCGGAAACTCTGGACGCAGCCGTCCGCGAGACATCCGCAAGGCCTGCCTTCGACTACAACCGCAACCAGAGCTGGTATAACCGCACCACCTCGCAGAGCTTTGGCCTGCCCGGGCTGCCGAACTCCTCAATGGCCGGCGAAGCCATCAATACATCTCTTATATCGCTGCAGGATGGCCCCATAGAGGAACGCCTTCACAGCATCTTGCTGGCTCTGCAATCGCCACTCTCCGGCATTGAGGATGGCGCCAATGCTTCATCTCTGATTGATCGCCAATTCACTGATGTTCTGCTGAAAAGGGAAAACGAGATATTGCAGGCATTCCTGTTCGACACCTTTGGCGGAAAGCTGAGAACGATATCTTATGCTCCGGACGGCAGCCTTGCAGTGTACGTCGGAGACGAGGGGATTCTGTTCATTCAAGGCAATATTCATGTCGAAAGCTGCCTTAGCAGCTGCGGCGAGTTCGGACTGACACTTAACCTTCAGTGACCTACCATGACTCAATGGCCCCCACTGATCATGCTTTTGCTTTGGCTTTATACAGGCCATGCACTGGCATCAGAGGGGGGGTACCTTACCGGCTGGCTGCCGCCACGTCCCAAGATTGAAAACTATCAGGACCGCGATGCATTCGTTGCGGACATTCTGCGTTGGCAGCGCGAGCGGGATCAGTTAAGCGCCCGGGCCGCACGCGGCGAACTGCCACCATTGCCGGCTGACTCGGCAGCAGAACACGACCCGACAGACTGGCACACCATTACCGGGCCGGAAGATCTTGAGACTGCCGTGCGCAATGCCTCCGGCTATGAGCAGCCCGAGTACCAGGAGGCGCTGCGCTTTAACCGTACCACTCACATCAGCTTCCCGCTGGAAAAGCTGCCGGCTGAAGCCATGGCAGACAAGGCCGTAGACGGCGCACTGGACAGCAGCAAGACGGGCAAGCCTGCCGGCGAGCTGACCGAAAGGCTACTGGAAGATCTGGAGAACGTTATCCTCCTGCCGCCGCCAATGAACGAGCAGGCATTTCCTGCCCTGACGCACACTTCGACCCGCTAACTGCGACTGCGCACCAGCTGATACAGCACCACCGCCGTGGCCACCGACACATTCAGGCTCTCGACCTCGCCAAGCATCGGAATCTCCAGCAGGTAATCGCATTTTTCCATGGTGCTGCGGCGCATGCCGTCACCTTCGGCACCCATCACCAGTGCCAGCGCGCCCTCGGCATTGAAATCAAATAACGACTGACTGTTCTGCTCCAGCGCAGTGCCGACCACCCAGATGCCGCGCTCGCGCAGCTGTTCCAGTAACCGGGCCAGATTGC
>JBECKT010000102.1:0-9340 GCA_040235405.1 Alcanivoracaceae bacterium | reverse complement strand
ATTGTTATTCTCGTGATGATGCTGAGTATTCTTTTTATTTCCTTGCAGCGTTATCGCCGGCATGATCAGGACGCCCGCTTCTTCCTGATTGCCTGGCTGTGTTTTCTGGTCGGCTCGGTTTCCATTGCTCTGAACAAGTACGGCATGATTCCGCGTAATGCGATGACGGAGAACATGGTTCAGCTTGGCATTTTTCTCGAGGTGGTGTTGTTATCGCTGGCGCTGGCTGATCGTATCAACCGGTTGAAGGAAGCCCACGCCGACTCCATTCGCAGTCGCGCCCGGGCCGAAATCGAGGCCCTGAAAGCCAGCGCCCATAATCAGGCGAAAAGCGAATTTCTTGCCACCATGAGCCATGAGATCCGCACCCCCATGAATGGCGTGGTCGGCATGGTCGACCTGCTCCGTCGCACACCACTGAATGCCCAGCAGGCGCAGTATGTAGACACCATTCATCAAAGTAGCGAATCACTGCTTACTGTGATCAATGACATTCTTGATTATTCGCGGATTGAAGCCGGCAAACTCAGCCTGGAAGCGATCGACATCGATCTGTATGAACTGGTGGATGACTGCGTTGCCCTGTTTGCCCTGCCCTCGGCCCGCAAGCACTTGCCGCTACTGACATTCATCGACAGTCGGGTGCCGCGTCGCATCATGACTGACCCGACACGGCTCAAGCAGATTCTTACCAACCTGCTCAGCAACGCATTCAAATTCACCGAGCAGGGCCAGATCGGCATCAGCGTTTCTGCCCGAAGTCAGCTCAGCGATGGCACCAGCGAACTGCTGTTTGAAGTATCCGACACAGGTGTCGGCATCAGCGAAGATCAGCAGCGCCTGCTGTTTCGCGCCTTCAGCCAGGCGGACAGCAGCACCACGCGACGCTATGGTGGTTCGGGGCTGGGTCTCACCATCAGCCGAAAACTGTGTGATATGTTTGGTGGCGATATCGGCCTCAACAGCACTCAAGGTCGTGGCTCAACTTTCTGGTTCACGATCCGCACCCGCGCTATCAAGATGCCGGCCAAACCGCTGCCACTGGCCGGTAAAACACTGCTGCTGATTGATCCGCTGGCAGCACGCAGAATGAGCATCGGCCAGATGGCAGAGCGTTGGGGCATGCAGCTGATCAACGTTGGCGACACTGCCGAAGCCATTAAGCGCCTGCAGGCTGATCCAGCGCTGACTATCGATGCACTGTTGCTGCATCAGGACCTGTGCGCCGAACTGCCGGCCCTGCTGACAGCGCTGCCGCCGCCAGTGGCGGTACTGATCCTGCGTCGTCTCGGTGAGGAAATCGGAATTGTCACTGACGATGCCTACACCCTGATCGAACTGCCGGTACGCAGCGGCAAGCTGTACGACGCCCTGCTGCATTCGCTCACCGAAAGCGACGAAGATATCGAAGAGCTGGAAGCAGACAATGTGCTGCCCCGCGCCAGCGCCGACTTGAATATGCTGGTGGCCGAAGACAACCCGGTCAACCAGCTGGTAATCGACAATATCCTTCGCAGCGCCGGCATTCGCGCCACCCTGGTAAGCCACGGCGGAGAGGCCGTTGAGCAGTTCCGGAGCCGCACTGGTCAGTGGGACGTCATTCTGATGGATTGCGAAATGCCGGTGATGGACGGCTATGAGGCCACCCGGCAAATCCGTACGCTGGAGCGGGAACAGGGGCGGGAGCCGGTGCTGATTATCGGCCTCAGCGCCCATGCCAGTGGCGACTATGTCAGCCGTGCACGGGAGGCCGGCATGGATGACTACCTGAGCAAGCCAGTGACCCGGGAGCAGGTGCTCCGGGCGCTGGCCGACAGCCTTGCAACCAGGTTCAAAGACCGTCTGTCGGCAACTTGATATCACAACGCCAATGCCCCTACCCGTATCACACAAAATATGTAGACTAGGTCTCAAGTCTAATGCTTTCGGATTAGCATCAATCTGCCAGCTACCGACAGCATCACTTCCGTCAACAAGTACGTTACGGGGGCCCGCATGGATACCGGCTCTGGCGTCAAAAGACGCCGTCTTTCAGGGATTGCCAGTGGCATATCAGCGATCCTGCTGATAGCGCTGGGCAATGCCAGCGAACCACTCAGGCCGACGCCCGGAGATCAGCTACTGCGTCCCGGCATCGACCATCAGGCGCTGCTGTGCCGGCCGGCTGACGAATCGCCGGCGCCCGGCCAGCTTCTGCTCAACCCTGACCAGTGGGACTGGCAGCCGCCATCACGGAGCACCGTCAATCGGGGTTTTACCCGGGCGACCTGCTGGCTGCGCCTGCAGGTTGATCCCAGTGAGGCGGACGACGGTGACTGGCAACTGCGCGTCAATTACCCGTTACTCGACCATATTGATGTGTTCATTCGTACCGGTGAACAACAACCGGTTCAGTATGAGGCCGGCCTGGCCCGGCACTTCTCGGCAAGGCCAGTGGAGCGCCGGGAACCAACCTTTCCGCTCACTCTGAAAGCAGGTCAACTCACCACCATACTGATCGGTGTGCAGTCCAATCACACCATGCAGATTCCGGTCAGCCTGTGGCGCAGCGACGCACTGGCAAACAGACAACAGCGGGATGACCAACTGCAGGCCGCTTTCTTCGGCGCCATGCTGATCATGATGCTGTACAACCTGTTTCTGTTCGCGTCGATCCGCGAGAAGGTCTATCTCTACTATGTCGGCTGGACCGGTTCCCTGACCCTGCTGCAGGCAGTACTTCAGGGTTTCGGCCAACAATATTTCTGGCCGGATATGCCGTGGGCCGGCAGCCGCATCATGACACTGGTGCTGCCGATGATCGTGCTGATCGGTGGGCGGTTCACGCTGGCGTTCCTTGAACTGCCGCAACGCCGGCCGGCGCTGGCCACTCTGATGACGATGCATATCCGTATCGCTCTGGCACTGCTGCTGTGCGCTCCGTTCCTGCCGCCGGCCTGGCTGGTTCCGGCGGACATGCTTTTAGTCCTGAGTTTTGACCTGAGTGTGCTGTATGTCATCAGCCGCCGCCTCGGCGCCGGCGACCCGGATGCCCGCTACTTCGCCATTGCCTGGCTCAGCCTGCTCGCCGGTGGCCTGCTGCTCTCCCTGAACAAGTTCGGCCTGATTGCCCGTACGCCACTTAGCGAGGGCCTGCTACAAACAGGCATCCTGCTTGATGTGGTACTACTGTCGCTGGCACTGGCGGCGCGCATCAATCGGCTCAAGGCTGGTCAGCTGGAAACGGAAAAACTGCGCGGAGAAATGGCAGCCCTGCGCGCCAGCAGCCGCAATCAGGCCAAAAGCGAATTTCTGGTGACCATGAGCCACCAGATCCGCACACCGATGCAGGGTGTTCTCGGCATGGCCGATCTGCTACGGCGCGGCAATGTCAGCGCGGACCGGCAACGCCAATATGCCGACACCATCTACAACGCCACCGATTCGCTGATCAGCGTGCTTAACGATCTGCTCGATCATTCCCGGATCGAAACCGGACGGCTGTCTCTGGAGCCGGGCGAAGTACGGCCGGAAGAGCTGGTTTCCGACGTGGTCAGCCTGTTTGTCAGCAGTGCCGGCGAAAAGGATTTGCCAATCTATACCTACATCGAAAGCCGCGTACCCGGCCTGATCATCACTGATGCCGTACGAGTCAAACAGATCCTTACCAACCTGCTCAGCAATGCTATCCGCTTTACCGAGCAGGGCCACATTTCCGTCACCGTGAGTGTTCTGCAACCTGCGGACAAGGTCGGCAACCTGCTACTGGAGTGTGATGTCACCGATACTGGCATTGGCCTGCACGAGGAAAAACGCCGAGCCATCATGAGCGATACTCCTGAACATAATGGCCTTGGCCTGTCAGTGTCGCGCAAACTCTGCCAGCTGCTCGGCGGACAACTCGACGTCACCAGCTCACCCGGCCATGGCGCCAGCTTCCATTTCAGCCTGCCCTGCCGAATAGCCGAGGGTCGGGCCGATAACGGCAACCTGCAGGAAAAAAAGTTGCTGGTGATTACCGAGCGACGAGCATTGCGTTTGTCGGTTTGCCAGCTGGCCGAACGCTGGGGCATGCAGGCAACCGAAGCGTCGCTGACCAATCTCGCTCAGCTCACTGAAAAGCAACCCGACGCCGATGTCATCGTGGTTGATCAACGCTGCTATCTGGAACTGACCTGCCACCGGCAAACACCGTTCGAAGGCGTGCCCTGGATAGTGCTGGCCGAGCGCGAACACACAGTCATAGCAGCAACACCGGCAAACCGGCCGATTCTGGAACTGCCACTGGAGTCAAGCCGGTTGCGCACCGCCCTGTGCAGCCTGCTGCACCAGGACAGCGCGGATACCCCGACAACCATACAAAATGATCGCGCCGAAGCGTCGCTGCCATCCCGCGTGATGGTGGTGGAAGACGACAGTGTCAGTCAGATGGTGATCTGCAGCATTCTCGAATCAATCGGCGTGTCGGCCACCACCGCAGATAACGGTGAGAATGCCGCTGCCACCGTGGCTCCGGCAAAGCCGCACTGGCAGGTCATCTTTATGGATTGTGAAATGCCCGGCATGAGCGGCTACGACGCCACTCGCGCCATTCGCGTACAGGAGCAGGAGCAGGGACGGCAGGCCTGCTGGATCATCGGCCTGAGTGCCCATGCCGGTGCCGATGCGGTCGGTGCCGCCGAGCAGGCCGGTATGAACGACTATCTATGCAAACCGGTTACCCGCGATCAGCTGCGTCAGGCACTACAGCGCGCGAGCTGGCCCGGCCGGAACTGATCAAGCGTGAACAGGCTGCCAGCAAACGGCTGGCGCGCACCGGTTTACCAAGAAAATCATCACACCCGGCAGCCAGGCAACGGCGCCGGTCATCCGACATCACATTCGCTGTCAGCGCCAGAATCGGGCCGCGATAACCGAGGTCACGCAACGCGCCGGCGGCGACATAACCGTCCATCACAGGCATCTGCATGTCCATCACGACCAGATCGAATTCGCTGTCCTTTTCCATCGTCTCGACCGCATCCTGACCGTGCTCTGCCTCCACCACTTCAATGCCGGCGCGACTGAGAATGCGCTGTACCAGCAAGCGGTTAACCTCGTTGTCTTCCACCAGCAACACCCTGCCCCCCACATGAATGGCCGGCATCTGCTGGCTGCGGATTTCCGCTGCCATCGCCTGCTGCGGCATGATTCGCGGCGAATCGATTTCCGCCATCACCCGGATATGAACAAAGAAATGACTACCGCGGCCGGGCACGCTGCCGGCATGAATATCACCACCCAGTGAACAGGCCAGCTGCCGGGCAATGGCAAGCCCGAGGCCGGAACCGCCATGGCGACGGGTATGCGAATCATCGGCCTGCGAAAACGGTTCAAACACCCGGTCGAGGTCCTGCTCGGTCATGCCGATGCCGGTGTCTTCCACTTCCATATGCAGGCAGCTCTGCAAGCCATCCTCCCAGCGCAGCCGCACCACCACCCGACCCTCGTCGGTGAACTTGATGGCATTACCAATCAGGTTGCTGAGAATCTGCCGCACGCGGAACGGGTCCGTGCTGATGTAAGCCGGTACCGGAGTGCAGTACTCCAGCTCCAGCTGCACGCCTTTTTCTTCCGCTTTCAGGCTGTGGCTGTAAATCACTTCCTTCATCAGCACCGGCAGCTCGCAGCGCTGCCGCTCGACTTTCAACTGGCCGGCTTCGATCCGCGACAGGTCCAGCACATCACTGATCAGCGCCATCAACGCATCGCCATTCTGCTGCACCACCGACAGATAACGCCGGCGCTCTTCCTGCGTCAGCGACGGATTTTCCAACAGCTCGGTGTAACCGAGAATCGCCGTCATCGGCGTGCGGATCTCGTGGCTCATGTTGGCCAGGAACAGGCTCTTGGCCCGGTTCGCGGCATCAGCACGCTGACTGGCTTCCGCCAGCGACCTCTGGCTGTCCTTGATATTGTCGACCATACGATTGAAATCAGCGGCCAGCTGGCTCAGCTCATCATCGCCGGGCACATTCAGGCGCAGATCCAGATTACCGCCCTGGGCAATCTGCTGAACCGTGTCATGCAACAGGCCAAGGCGGCGGAACACCACCTTGCGCACATAGAAATGCACCAGCGTCACCACCGAGAACGTTACCAGCATCAGGCTCAGCGATGCCCAGACCAGAGACTCCAGACCACGGCCATAAACACCGCGGTCAATGGTGACCTTGCCAAGCATCAGCGGCTCGCCATTGTAGTCATGGATACCAAACTCACCCCGGACCACGCCACCGGCAAGACGGGTTACCAGAGTGCCGGGCGCGGGATCCTCACCCTGAAACGGCAGCAGTGACACTGGCAAACCGGTAATCCCGGACAGTTCCTGTTCCATGGCCTGATCAATCTGCAGCGCAAACATTACCGCGCCGCACTCACCGACCTGCTCCAGCGCGAACAGATAGGGTGTGCCGGCAAACTCGGCCACACCCCAGAACGGATAACAAAAACGGTTCTGGTATTCGGCATAGAGCGCCGCCAGCGCTGCTTCGTCCGGACTGTGACCGGCCAGCAGCCAGTGCTGGCCGCCCTGCTGATTGATCACCACCACCTGGTCGACGCCGGGCCCACCGAATGAATCTATCCCCGGCGGCACCGGCACCGCGCTGTCATCACCCCCGGCCAGCGCCTGCACTTCCGGCCGTTCGGCCCAGTCGCGACTGCGGGCGTGAAGGGTGGTCAGGGTCTGCATAAAGGCCGTTTCGACCCGCGCCACCTCGCTGCGAGCCGATTCCTCTTCCATATCAAAGTAGGCAGGCGTGACGATGAAATGAATGGCAGCGATACCACTGATCACGGCCAGCAATGCTGCAGAGTAAAAGGTGATCATCAAGCGACGTCTGAGAGTCATGCGTCCTGAATCCTTGTTATTCGTGACTGGACAGCTGCGCGGGTGAAATGCAGGCGGTCGGCCAGTATCATAGGCGGCTTGTCATTCCGGGGTACACCACATCATGACCGATTCACGCCGCAGGATTCTGGTTACCAGCGCCCTGCCCTATGCCAACGGCCCGATTCATCTTGGTCACCTGCTTGAGTACATCCAGACCGATATCTGGGTGCGCTTCCACAAACTCGCCGGGCAGAACTGCGTGTACGTCTGTGCCGATGACGCTCATGGTACGGCGATCATGCTAAAGGCTGAGGAGAACGGCGTCACACCCGAACAACAGATTGCCAATGTAAAAGCCGAACATACCCGGGATTTCGCCGATTTCGGCATTCGCTTTGACAACTACCACAGCACCCACAGCGACGAGAACCGGGTGTTATCGGAACTGGTGTTCCAACGCAACAAGGCGGCCGGCAATATTCTCGAAAAAGAGATCACCCAGCTGTTTGATCCGGAAAAGGGCATGTTCCTCGCCGACCGCTTCGTCAAGGGCACCTGCCCGAAGTGCGGCGCGGCCGATCAGTATGGCGACAACTGCGAAGTCTGCGGCGCCACCTATTCCGCCGCCGAACTGATTGACCCCTGTTCCACCATCAGCGGCGCCAAGCCGGTAATGAAGGGCGTGACCCAGCTGTTCTTCAACCTGCCGAAATTCAGCGACATGCTGCGCAGCTGGCTGCGCTCCGGCTCGCTGCAGGAGAGCGTCGCCAACAAGCTGAACGAATGGCTGGAAGCCGGCCTGCAGCCCTGGGATATCTCCCGCGAAGCACCCTACTTCGGCTTCGAGATTCCCGGTTACCCGGGCAAGTATTTTTATGTCTGGCTGGATGCGCCGATCGGCTACATGGCCAGCTTCCAGCATTACTGCAATCAGCACGGCATTGATTTCGACAGCTACTGGGCACCGGACAGCGATGCCGAGCTGTATCACTTTATCGGCAAGGACATCATCAACTTCCACGGCCTGTTCTGGCCGGCCATGCTGGAAGGCGCCGGCTTCCGCAAACCCACCGCCCTGAACGTGCACGGCTTTGTCACTGTGAATGGCGCCAAGATGTCGAAATCCCGCGGCACCTTTATCAAGGCGCGCACTTATCTGGATCATCTGAATCCGGAATACCTGCGCTACTACTTCGCCGCCAAACTGACATCAAAAGTCGATGATTTTGACCTGAGCCTGGACGACTTCGTTCAGCGGGTAAATTCCGATCTGGTCGGCAAGGTGGTGCAGATCGCCAGCCGCACTGCCAACTTTGTCAACAAGTTCGGCGGCACGCTGAGCACCGAGCTGGACAATGCACAACTGGTGGCCGATGTGCAGGCCGCCGCCAGTTCCATCGCCGCCAGTTATGAAGCGCGCGAGTTCGGCCGCGCCATGCGCGACATCATGGCGCTGGCCGACCGCGGCAATCTGTATGTGCAGGAAAAGGCGCCCTGGACCCTGGCCAAGCAGGAAGGCAATGAACAGCAGGTACTGGCGGTGTGCAGCACCGCACTGAACGTATTCCGTTTGCTGGTGCTGTACCTGAAGCCGGTGCTGCCTGCGCTTGCCGAAAAAGCCGAAGCCTTCCTGAATATTCCAGAGCTGACATGGGCGGATGCTGAGAAGCAACTGCTAAGCCATCAGATCAACGCTTTTACTCCGCTGATGCAACGGATCGAACCGGCCAGCATTGAAGCACTGCTGGCTGCGTCCCGTGAAGGCACAGCCCCGGCGGAAGTGCCGGACGAGAAAAAGCCGGCGAAAAAAGACGCCGCTAAAAACGAAACAAAAAAGGATGACGCGGTGAGCGAACATATCAACATCGACGACTTCCTCAAGGTGAAGCTGCGCGTCGCCAAAGTGGTCAAAGCCGCCCATGTCGAAGGTGCCGACAAGCTGCTGCAACTGACTCTGGATGTCGGCGCAGAAGGCACCCGCAATGTGTTCGCCGGCATCAAGGCGAAATACAGCCCGGAACAGATCGAAGGCAAGCTGGTGGTGCTGGTGGCCAATCTGGCGCCACGGAAGATGAAGTTTGGCCTGTCCGAGGGCATGGTGCTGGCAGCTGGCCCGGGTGGTGAGGACGTGTTCCTGCTGTCTCCGGACAGCGGCGCTGAGCCGGGCATGGAAGTACGGTAATTCCGCTGCGCTGAACCCGGCACAGTTTGGTGCGGGCACCTGGCGGCGGCAGTCGGATGCAGTCGCTCCGCGATAATCGCTTGGTGCATCCGACTGCCACCGACAAGTGCTATCAACTATGGTGCTGCGTGTTCAGCGCAGCGGAAAACAGAACAAGGAGCCGTGCCATGGGCAAGAACCGACGTTATTCCTCTCAGGTGGTAGATGGGGTGCAGAAGGCACCGGCCCGCGCCATGTTGCGTGCTACCGGCTTCACCGATGCGGATTTCCACAAACCGCAGATCGGCATCGCCTCAACCTGGAGC
>JBECKT010000041.1:0-3036 GCA_040235405.1 Alcanivoracaceae bacterium | reverse complement strand
TGCGTCTGATGATCAAGCTCGGTGCGGAAAGCGATGCCACCTCGCTGGATTCGGCCACCCGCGGCCTGAGCCTGCAAGACACCGAATAACCTGTAGGAGCCGTCGATCGACGGCGATAGCTTTTCGCGGCCGATCGGCCGCTCCTACAAAGGGCAATATTTGCAGGAGCCCTCGATCGAGGGCGAAGGCTTTTCGCGGCCGATCGGCCGCTCCTACAAGGGGCAATATTTGTAGGAGCCCTCGACCGAGGGCGATCGATTTTCGCGGCTGATCAGCCGCTCCTACAGACGTGCCTTCAGTTTGGCCGGGCAGCGTCGAGTTTCGGCTTCAGCCAGAAAGCGCCGTACAGCAGCACCAGTGCGGCGTCTTTTGCAGTTGGCTTAACACGATCACGCAGTATCGTGTACATCAATCCGACTTCCGCGGCATGTGCCAGCAAAATCAGGATGCCGAGGTCACGCATCATCGGGCTGAGTTTTCCCGGCAGTACGGCCGCCGCCCCGGCAATCGCCAGTGCCCAGAAAATCAGTGTGCCAATTCGACCGGCCTTCATCAGCATGGAAAGATCCCCGCAGGATAATCAAGAAGGCCGCATGGTGCTGTGCCATGGGGTTGAATGCAATGACGCCCCGTGCAGCAGAGCCGGACATGGGGGCAGTGAAGCCTCGCTCTACGATGAAAGTCTGAGAGAAATTTTCTGTGACCGGCGGCGCAGCGGCCACGCCTTGAGGTTCCGGCCGTCGCCGTTGGGGTCTATAGTAAGGGCTCCGAGAAATCAACCCTGCAGGGCAGGATGCCATGATATCTGATCGACGCTCACCCCGTTTTCTTCTCTTGCTGGCGGTTGCCGCCGTTTTTTCCGCCCAGACCGCACTGGCTGATTCCACAGCGCTGGTTTCTGCCGCGAAAACCGAACTTGCCGCCGGCAATGCCGAGGCCGCGTTTTCTGCCTTGTCTGCAGAAGAGGCCAGCTATGCCGGCGAAATCGAATTCGATTACTGGTTGGGTCTGGCAGCCAACCGTGCCGGAAAATTCAGCCGTGCGCTGTTTGCACTTGAGCGGGTTCTGGCGCAGCAGCCTAACCACGCCGCTGCACGGCTGGAGCTGGCGGTAACTTACACGCGACTGAATCTGGGCGAGGCTGCGCGGCGCGAGCTTGATATTCTGGAAGCGCAGAATCCGCCGGCGGCGGCGCAACAGCAGATAGCCGAACTCCGCCGTCAACTGGGGCTGGGTGATCAGGCCCGAAGATTCGACAAGCGAATTGCTTTCGTGACGCTGGAGGGCGGTTTTGACGACAACACCGGCACCTACCCGAAGGATTTCGGCTTTATTGCCGGCCCGGATGAAATCGAATCTCCCTACGGCCTGGTCGGTGCCGGGGTCCGTCAGCGTATTGACCTGAAATCCAACCAGAGATTGGCCCTGTCCCTGAATGCACAGGCCAAGCGCTTCACCGATGACGGCGACAGCATCAACGATGATGCCACCCAGTTCGATCAGGATTTTGTTGGCGGCCGCGCCGAATGGAGTCGTGATCGCGATGGCCTGCATGAAATAGCGCTGGGCGCGGATTTTGGTTATCTCGAACTGGATGGTGAGCACTACTACACCTATTTCGGTGGCGATGCCGAGTGGCGCAAGCAGGTTAATGCGGAAACCCGCACGCTGTTTACAATCGGCGTTCGGGATATGCAGTTTGAGAATGATCAGTACGATAACCTTATGTCCCGCATCCGTGGTGGCGTGCGTTATCGCGCCAGTCGAACCTGGTTGTTGAGTGGCGATGTGGCGGTGGAGTATGAATCCGAGAAAAACGAACGTCCCGGCGGCGATGCCATTCGTGCATCCCTGACCGGCGCCGCCACCTGGCAATTTCGTCCGGCCCAGCGCCTGAGCGGTGATCTGAATTATGCACGCACGGAGTACACCACGGACTATGGCGCGCCGTTTAGTGATTCCCGGCGCGATGACCGGATCCTCGTTGGGGTGAACTGGGATAAGACATTCCAGCAATTGTGGCAGTTGCGGGCCAGAGTACAGTACCGCGATCAGGACTCCACGCTTACCACCTACACCTTTGACCAAACCAGTGGCAGCGTGTCTCTGACACGTTACTTCTGACACGGAGGTTTATCATGAATGCCAAACGTCTTTCCTGCTTTTCTGTGCCGCTGGTTCTGCTCTGGCTGTTGTCATTGCCGGCGCAGGCTGCGATCGAAGCCGGCCGAATCCTGTTTGCCCGCGGCACAGTCTCGATTGTTGACGAGAACCAGTCTGCCCGTGGCGGCAGCGTTGGTTCGGTATTCTACGAAGGCGACAGAATCGTTACCGGCAGCAACAGTATTGTGCAGTTGCGGCTATCGGATGGCGCGCTGACTGCTTTGCGTAGTCATTCGGATTACCAGATTCAGCGTCAGCGCTTTGATGAGGCGAACAAGGTCTATGAGCAGGCCGGTCGTCTGGTGGCCGGCTGGATGCGCTCGGTTACCGGAGCAATCGGCGCGCGGTACCCGGGAAATGTCAAACAGGGCACTGCCGTGGCCACCATCGGTATCCGTGGTACCGCCTATCAGATCATCCACGTACCGGACGAAGGGCTTACGGAATTTCCGAATCTGCAGCCGGGCACCTATGTCTACCTGGAAAGCGGGCAGATCGAAGTTTCCAATGAAGCCGGTTCGCGTATTGTCAATCCGGGCCAGGTTGTTCGTATTACCGGAGCCAATGTTGAGCCGGAGCTGGCTCCCGAGTTGGTTGAGCTGTTCCAGTCGCAACTGCTCTCCAGGATTGAAGTTGATCGCGACGAAGGTTTCAGTGTGCGCAATCTTCTGGAGCGGACAGAGGATGTCCTGGTAGACAGGCTTGCCACCAGCTTGCCGCGACCGTTTTCCGGCACTGTTTCCGGAGTCGGTGCGTTCGGTGGTGAATTTGCCCAAGCCGGCCGGGTATCGTCAAGCAATCTGTTCTGGACTGGCGAAGGCCCGGGCCGTTATGTCGAAGCGATGATTATTGATGCCGGCAATGGTGAAACGC
>JBECKT010000006.1:0-56297 GCA_040235405.1 Alcanivoracaceae bacterium | reverse complement strand
AGACATGGATGTCGAACACAAGCCTACAGGGACGTATTCACGGCGTGTCCCGGAAGCCCAAAACAACGCTCTGGCCGACGAAACTCACTGCCAAATCAGCTTATTTCAACCAAGCCCCAACAAGTCGAACGCTCAGAAAATCCGATCGACCGGCCCAGCCCCCTCCCGGACAATCACCGGACCATCGCCATCCACCAACGACACCACCGTCGTCTCGTCCAGAGCGCCAAAGCCGCCGTCGATGATCAGATCCACCCGGCCCTGCAACACCGTTTCGATGTCATAGGGATCACTCAGCGGATACTCGTCATCCGGCAGGTGCAGGGTCGAGGTCATCAGCGGCGTGCCCAGCTCCGCCAGCAGCGCCTGACAGATGGCATTGTCCGGCACCCGGATGCCGATGGTGCGCTTTTTCTCGTGCATCAGCCGGCGCGGCACCTCGCTGGTGCCCTGCAGAATAAAGGTGTAAGCACCCGGCGTATGCGCCTTGATCAACCGGTAGTCGGTATTGCTGACCTTGGCGTACGTGGCGATTTCAGACAGATCAGCACAGAGAATCGAGAACTGGTGCTTGTCATCCAGCCGACGCAGCTGGATCAGCCGGTCCAGCGCCGCCTTCTCGCCAATGCCGCAACCGAGCGCATAGGTGGTATCCGTCGGGTAGGCAATCAGGCCGCCCTTGCGGATGACCTCGGCAGCCTGACGGATCAGCCGCTGCTGAGGATTATCGGGATGAATATGGAAGATTTGCGTCATGGGGCCGGGATTCTGGGCGCGTCAACGGCGGCTGGCAAGTCACACCGCCATCAGGGCCTGCACCAGTGGCATCCCCGCCGGCACCGGCGGCAAACGGCCAAGCTCCAGCCAGGTTTGCTTCGGAGTGTGGAAATCCGAGCCGCCGGAGGCATGCAGCGGGAAATCCCGCAGGCATTCGGCCAGCAACGCCTGCTGCTGGTGATTCAGACCCGGGGTCAGCACCTCCAGCCCCTGACCGCCGGCGGCGACAAACTGCTCAAGGCAGCGACGCAGCTTGCGCCGGGTAAAGTTATAGCGGGTCGGATGGGCCAGTACCGCCACCCCGCCGCCGGCACGGATGGCGCCGATGGCCTGCTCCAGCGTCAGCCACGGGGTGGTGACAAAACAGGACTGCCCCGGCTTCAGAAAGCGGTTGAAGGCATGCTGCTCGTCGCGCACCTTGCCGGCGGCCACCAGCATCTTCGCAAACCAGGGCCGACCCGGTGCCGTCTGCCCGGATAGCCGGACAGTGTGCTGGTAGCTGTTGGCAAGGCCGGCGGCCTTGTCCAGCCTGGCACCGATGCGTTCGGCCCGGCGGGTCCGGGCCTGCTGTTGCGACTCGACCAGCGCACTGATTGCCGCATGGTCAGGATCGAAACCGAGGCCGACAACGTGCAGCTCCCGGTTATCCCAGGCCACCGACACCTCGATGCCCGGCAGCAGACGAATCCCGGCCTGCTGCGCTGCTGCCCGGGCCTCAGCCTGTCCGGCCAGGGTGTCATGATCGGTCAGTGCCAGCACTTCGACTCCCGCCGCCGCCGCCTGCGCCACCAGCTCCGCCGGCGTCAACGCGCCGTCAGAAGCAAGGCTGTGGCAATGGAAGTCAAAACGCGGGGTATCAGTCACAGGATTCCATGGGTTATTGGCCTGAATGCCGGCTGGCATTCTAGTCGTTCTGGTCAGGCGGGGCGAATCCGGCGTTTTTTCGCGGCGCAGCACGGGGTACTATCCGCACTCCTGTTCTCCGGGTTACCTCATGAAGCAGTTGCTCGACTACCTTCCGATTGTTGCCTTTTTTGCCGCCTACTTTATCAGCGGTCGCGACATCTACACCGCCACCTGGGCGATCCTGATCGGCTGCCTGATTCAGGTCAGTGGCAGCTTGCTGCTCTGGCGCAAAGTGGAAAAAATGCACTGGTTTGTTTTTATCATGACCGCCATTTTCGGCGGCATGACCCTGCTGCTGCGCGACGACACCTTCATCAAGTGGCGCCCGACCATCATCAATTTCCTGTTCGCGCTGATTCTGTTTGGCGGTCACTTCCTGAGCAGAAACCTGCTTCAGCGCCTGCTGGAAACCCTGATGCTCAAGGGCCTGGGGCAGATCATCCCGTTGCAGCCGGTGCAATGGCGCATCCTCAACATCATCTTTATCGGCTATTTCCTGTTCGTTGGCCTGGTCAATCTGTACGTCGCGTTCAGCTTCAGCACCGACTTCTGGGTACTGTTCAAGGCAATCGGCTTTTCCATCCTCAGCATCGTCTTTTACGGCAGTGTGATGTTCTACCTGTACCGCTGCATGCCCCCCGAGGAACGCAAACGTCTTTTCGAGGACAAAGCAGCAGCCAATGACCCCGAGAGCAAGGAATCCTGAGCCCATGCTGTACGCGATCATCAGTGAAGATCATCCCGGCACCCTGGACAAACGTCTGGCAGCCCGGCCGGATCACCTGGCCCGACTTGAGGCCCTGGGCGATGCCGGGCGCCTGACCCTGGCCGGCCCGCACCCGGCAGTAGATAGTGACAACCCCGCAGAGGCCGGCTTTACCGGCTCGCTGGTGGTGGCGGAATTCAATTCACTGGAAGAAGCACAGCAGTGGGCTGACACGGATCCGTATCTGACAGCTGGCGTCTATGCCCGGGTCACCGTCAAACCGTTCAAGAGGGTGTTCTGAACAAATGCGTCAGCGTTGCACAGTGAAATACCGCACGCTTTTCTGCTGCACAATCCTCCAGACTTCGCGCGTTTTATTCCAAGGAGCCCCATCCATGCGCCTGCTAGCCTCAACTCTGATTATCGCCACCCTTGGCCTGACAACCCTCTGGGCCGCACCGGCTTCGGCAGCCCCGGGCTGGATCAGCGACACACTTTTTGTGCCAGTACGATCCGGTGCCGGCAACCAGTACCGGATTGTTCATCGTGGCCTGAAAACCGGCACCCGGCTGGAAATTATTGCCATGCAAGAAGGCGCCGAGTGGGCACAGGTGCGGTTTGACGATATCGAAGGCTATATCAACGCCCAGTATGTGGTGCGCACGCCGCCGGCGATGATTCGTCTGGAACAGCTTGAAAAGCAGCATGAGCAGGTACGCCAGCAGCTGGCCGAGGCTCGTCAGCAGGTCGGCGCCCTGACCAGCGAACGCAATCAACTGGCAGCGGATAACAAGCGGCTGGGCGGAGAGCTCAGCGCCCAAAACGACGAAGTATCAAAACTGCAGGATATTGCTGCCGATCCGATTCGGCTGGACCGCGCCAATCGCGAGCTGAACGAAAAACTGAGCAGTTTGCGCACCGAACTGAACACGGTCACTGCGGAAAACGCCATGCTGCGCAGCGACAAAACCTCATCCATGTGGCTGGTGGGTGCATCAATCCTGATTGGTGGCTGGCTGGTTGGCTGGCTGATGAAATCGCGTTCGTCCCGCGCTCGTAGCAGCTGGGCCTGACCCCTGACGGAACGCCGCACAGCGGTGTTCCGTGTTACTCCTGTGCCGGCAGTATCACCGGCTCCTGTTCCAGCTCCACGGCAAACATCGCTTTCACCGACTCCCGCACCCGGCTGGCAAAGCGCAACACCTCCTCACCACTGGCATCGGCATAATTGACCAGTACCAGCGCCTGAGCTGAATGCATACCAACATTGCCTTCACGCCGGCCTTTCCAGCCGGCCTGTTCGATCAGCCATCCTGCCGCCAGCTTGAAGCCACCATCACTCTGAGGATAGGAAACCAGCTTCGGGAAGCGCTGCTTCAACTGCGCGTGCTGTTGCGCCGACACCACCGGATTCTTGAAAAAGCTGCCGGCGTTTGCCAGCCGCGCCGGATCCGGCAATTTGCTGCGGCGCAGCTCACAGATAATATTTCGCAAACCCGCGGCATTCTGCTGCTCGACGGGCAAGGCCTGATAACGTGAGGCCAGATCTGCGTAGCCCAACACCGGCAGGCGATCGCGATCAAGCCAGAGTCGAACCGAACTGATCAGCCAGCGTCCCGGTGCGACACTTTTGAAAAAACTGTCGCGATACGCAAAGCAGCACTCGCCGGCAGAAAACTGCCGGCAACTGCCATCCACCAGTGAACAGGCTTCAAGGGAATCAAACACGTCTGCCAGCTCGACGCCGTAAGCGCCAATGTTCTGAAACGGTGCCGCGCCGACGCTGCCGGGAATCAGTGACAGGTTTTCCAGGCCGGCAAGGCCCTGCTCGATGCTCCATTGCACCAGCGCATCCCAGCTCGCGCCAGCCTGACACTCGACCAGAGCACGACTACCCTGCCAGCTGATCACTCGCATACCCTGCATCACCGGCCTCAGCACCAGAGCAGGCAGGTCCGCACGCAACACCACGTTGCTGCCCTCGCCCAGTACCACCCGAGGCAGGTCCTGCCAGCGCGGGTCACACAACAACTGTGGCAGCTGCGCAGTGTCACTGATATCTGCATACCAACGCGCTTTTGCTGGCAGGCGCAGAGTGCTTGATAGCGGCACCTGTTCCTTCACCACACGCTCAGCCGGGCTGCGCAAACTCATCCGAACAGCGCCCGCATTCGCGCCAGATCCTCCGGCGTATCGACACCACCGGGTACCGGCTCGGCTGCCGGCGCAACATGAATGGCAATACCATTGGCCATGGCCCGCAACTGCTCCAGTGATTCCGTCAGCTCGATTCGCGCCGGTGGCCAGCCGACAAACCGGTGCAGAAAACCGGCCCGGTAGGCGTAGATACCGATATGACGCCACCACTGCCCCAGCGGCAGATCTTCAGACTGTTCGGCAAAACCGTCCCGGTGCCAGGGAATCGGCGCCCGGGAAAAATACAGGGCCCGGCCGCGCTCGTCCGCCACCACCTTGACGATGTCAGGATTGAATAATTCAGCGCGTGACTCGATCGGTTCGCACAGGGTAGCCATACCGTAATCTGCATGGCCCGCCAGATTGGCAGCAACCTGATCGATCACCGCAGGCGGGATAAGGGGTTCATCACCCTGAACATTGACGATGATATGTTCCGCAGGCAGCTCCAGCTGACGGGCCACTTCTTCGAGCCGGTCGCTGCCGGAAACATGATCGGCACGGGTCATCAAAACCTCACCGCCATGCTCCCGTACCAGCTCAAAAACCCGGATATCATCAGTCGCCACACACACCCTGCCGGCACCACTTTGGCTGGCCCGTTGCATCACCCGGATCACCATCGGCACACCGCCGATATCTGCCAGCGGTTTTGCCGGCAACCGGGTCGAGGCATAACGGGCGGGAATGATTACCGTGAAGCTCATCGCGGGCTCCGCATCAGCCGATTGTAAAGGTCATCCAGAAACACGTTCGGCAGCCGCGCCGTGACCGGCAGGTACCAGCTATTGTCGCCGGCGAAGCCGGCACACTTGACCGCATCTTTCTCGGTCATGACGATAGTGTGGCGCTCCAGCCCGACAAAGTCCTGTGCACTGAACGCGTGATGATCGGGCATCGAGTGACCGGTGACGCGAATATCCCAGGCGCTAAGCGTGGAAAAAAAGCGCTGCGGATTGCCGATTCCGGCAAAGGCATGCACCAGCGGGTGACGCGCGGCGAAATCTTCCATCGGCATGCTCTCACCGGTGCGCAGATTAACCGGGTCGAGTGCCTGCAACACCATGACACTGGCCTGCGGCCAGCGCACATCCGGACGTCCGTTCAGCACCAGATAGTCGACATGATCAAGGCGCGTCGCCGATTCACGCAACGGCCCGGCCGGCAGGCAACGTCCATTGCCGATGCCACGGTCCGCATCCAGCACGACAATCTCCAGGCTGCGCGGCAAAGCAAAATGTTGCAAGCCGTCATCGCTTATCACAATGTCCGGGCTGTACTGGCTGATGGCGTAGTCAAGCGCCCGACGTCGACGCGGATCTATCACCACAGGTACGCCTGTGCTGCGCCGGATCAGCAGCGGTTCATCGCCCGCCTCCCGCGCTGACTGCTCAGGTTCCACCGACCAGGGATAGACCGGCGGTCTGGCGCCGTAGCCACGACTGATCACCACCACCCGTTTGCCGCGGCTGCGAAAATAATCACACAGTGCTGTCACCAGCGGCGTCTTGCCGGTGCCGCCAACAGTAATATTGCCAACCACCAACACCGGCACCGCCGGCACCTGGCCGCGTTGCCGAAATCGCCAGAACCGGTAACGCGCCAGCAATGACACCAGTGCGGACAATGGATACAGCAATGGCAGCCAGCCAGCCCCTTGATACCAGGCCAGTTGCAAGGCCTCGGACAGGCCACGGAAACGCCGCTCAATGATCTTCAAAGTTCATCCGGTATAGCTGCGCATAAGCTCCGTCACGGGCGAGTAACTCGGCATGGGTGCCGCTCTCGACCAGACGCCCTTCATCCAGCACCAGGATACGATCAGCCCGCTCAATGGTTGACAGCCGGTGCGCAATCACCAGCGTGGTGCGGCCGGCCATAACCCGCTCCAGTGCCTGCTGGATACGAAACTCTGACTCGGTATCAAGCGCCGAAGTTGCCTCGTCCAGAATCAGAATCGGCGCATCCTTCAAAAGGGCACGGGCGATGGCCAGACGCTGGCGCTGACCACCGGAAAGCTGGGTGCCATCCTGACCGATATGAGCATTAAGGCCACCTTCCAGAGCCTGGACAAACTCCCAGGCATGGGCATCCTTGAGTGCAGCGATCACCTGCTCGTCACTGGCATCGCGCAACTCACCGTAAGCGATATTGTTGCGCACCGTGTCGTTAAACAGCACCACCTTCTGACTGACCATGGCAATCTGACGGCGCAGATCTGCAAGCCGGTAATCGGTCAGGGCATGGCTATCAAGCAGGATCTCACCGGCATCAACATCATAAAAACGTGGCAGCAGAGAAGAGATTGTGGTCTTGCCCGCACCGGACCTGCCTACCAGTGCCACGGTTTGTCCAGCCGGCACATGGAAGGACAGCCCGTTCAGTACCGGCTGATCCTTGTCATAGCCGAAACAGACATCACGGAATTCTATTTCACCGCGGGCACGCTCCAGTGTGCGATTGCCCGGATCCTGCTCCGCAGGCGTATCCAGCAATTCGAACAGAGACGCAGCGCCGGTCAGGCCACGCTGAATCTTGACGTTCACCTCGGTCAGTCGCTTGATTGGCTGCTGAATCAAACCGACACCGGTAAAGAAGGTGAGGAATTCGCCTATAGAAAAATCTTTCGTCATGACCTGAAAACACAGAAAGATAATCAGCCCGACCCCGGCAGAAATCACCATATGCACCGCAGTGGTGCCGACCTCCTTGGTCGCTACCATCTTGACGTTCTGCTTTTCAAAGCTGCGGCTGACTTTCTGGAAGCGCTCCTTTTCCTGCTCCTGAGCAGCAAATATCTTCACCGGCTGCTGACCATCAATGGCCTCACCGACATAATGACTGATATTGCCCATATTGCCCTGCATACGCCGGCTGATATGCCGGAAGCGCTTGCCGGAGTAATTCACTACCAGGCCGATCGCAGGTGCCACGGTAAACAGGATCAGGGTAAGCTTCCAGTCCAGATACAGCAGATAGCCTAACAGGGCAATCACCGACAGCCCTTCCCGAATAATGATCACCACTGCCTCACTCCCGGCAGCAGTGATCTGCTGGGCATCGAAAACCAGCTTTGAGGTGATCCGGCCAGTGGCATTGCGCTGGAACACTCGCTGCGGCAATGCGAGAACGTGCTGAAACACTTCATTGCGCATTTCGAAGACGATGTGCTGACCAAGCCACGACACAGCATAGGCACCAACAAACTGGCCGACACCCTTGATCAGGGCGATGGCCATAGGCGCCAGCGAGACAATCAGAATCATCTTCGGAGTCGGGTTCTCGAAGGTATCAACGATTATCTGCATCATATGTGCCGTTGCCGGCTGCATCGCCGAATACACGGCAAAACCCAGCGAGCTAACCAGCAGCGCATACCAGTAGCGGCGCGTATAGGCCAGCAACCGTCGGTAAATCGGCCAGACATTGTCCGGCGTTGTCGCCCTGTTGTTCATTTACCGGGCTCCTGCGTGGCAATGCTGAGGTTGGCAAAGCCGAGCCGGCCAGCCACATCCATTACTGTTACCACTGCCTGATGGGTGGCGGCAGCATCGGCAACAATGACAAACGGCAGATCGGTGCCCTGCTGGGAAACCGGCAGCAACACGGTCCGCAAAGTGTCACGATCACTACGGGTAAGGCGCTCACCATTGACCACATAAGTGCCATCTGCGGCGATGCTGACTTCTACCATTCTCGAATCAGTCAGTGCCGCAACGCCGGTCGCCTCCGGCAGCTCCACCGACAATCGGGTTTCCCGGGTAAAGGTGGTCGATACCATGAAAAAGATCAGTAGCAAAAACACCACATCAATCAACGGCGTCAGATTGACTTCAACACTGTCTTTTTTTACTCGCCCGAACTTCACGCCTTGCCACCCCGGGCAGGCTTCGGTGGGTCTTCACGATCACCGTGCAGGATATCGACAAGGTGGATCGCCTGCTGCTCCATCGCCACGGTAATTTCTTCTACCCGGCGGACAAAGAACCGATGAAAAAACATCGCCGGAATCGCCACCGTCAGGCCCGCCGCAGTGGTGATCAGCGCCTTGGAAATACCGCCGGCCAGCAAGGCGGCATCGCCGGCACCATGCAGCATGATGGCACTGAACACATCAATCATGCCGACCACGGTGCCGAGCAGACCGAGCATCGGGGTAATGGCCGCCACCGTGCCAAGGGTATTGAGGAATCGCTCGAGATCATGGACAACCTGTACAGCAACTTCCTCGATGCTCTCCTTCATGATGTCGCGACCATGTCGGGCATTGACCAGACCGGTTGCCAGAATCCGGCCCAGCGGTGAATCACTGGCCAGTTGCTGAATCTGGCTCTGGTCTAACTTGCCTTTTTTCAGGCCTGCCTGAACCCGACCGACCAGCCCGGCCGGCGCAAGACGATTGCGACGCAGCGTCCAGAAACGTTCGCCAACGATCCCCATGGCAACCAGTGAACAAAGCAGAATGGGCAGCATCAACCAGCCACCGGATTGAACGATCTCCAGCACAGCAGAACTCCGAAGGAATGACGGCCGCTACTCTACCACAGGCTCGCTGAGTCGCCACGGGAAAGCCGAGTGCTGGCGCCAGCGAATCGGCTCGTCCTCCGGGTTGCCGCGGTAAATCAGCATGCCGCTTGCGGCGGTGTTGTATAGCGGCACGCCGGCCGCCTGATAGCGAGAAACAACGCGCTCGGCCGGATGACCAAAAGCATTGGCGTAACCGGCGCTGACAAATGCCTGCACCGGGTTGACCTCGCGCAGCAGCATGAAGGACGAACTCGAATGACTGCCGTGATGTGGCACCTGAAGCAGATCAGCCCGAATATCATCGTTGCCGGCCAGCCAGTATTCCACTTCCCGACCGATGTCTCCGGTCAGCAGGATGGTCTGGTTACTTGCTGATACCCGGATCACGCAGCTTTTGTTATTGCTGTGCCGCAGCGACAGCTGCGCCGGCGGCCACAGCACTTCGACACTGACCTGATCAAACCACCAGCGCTGGCCGCGCATGCAGGGCAAGGCGCCGGCCAGCCGGTCAGGCTCCCCGGAATAGACCGGAACATCCCCGAAACGGGCCTGCAGTATGCCGGCACCGCCGGCATGATCGGCATCGGCGTGACTGACCATAATAAGATCCGGTTGCAGGCGCCGGCGCTGCAGCCACGGCAGCAATAGCCGGTCCGCCGCGCTTCCGTCCAGCCATCCCGGCCCGCTGTCGTAAACCAGCAGATGACGCCGGGTGCGCAGAGCCATCATCTGCCCCTGACCGACATCGAACACCACCAGCTCGACCTGGCCTTCCGGTGGTCGCTGCAGATCCGGCCAGAGCCAGGGCAGTAACACGCCGAGCAGCAGCCAGCGCGGCCCCGGCCAGGCCGGCAGCAGCCAGGGCAGCATACCCAGCGCCAGCAGCAGCGCTGACACATACGTGAAGGGCAACGGCAATGACGGCCAGCCGCTGACCTGATCCAGCCACCACCAGGATAACCCCGTGATCGCCGCCGCCAGCGATATCAGCCATTCCACCCCGGGCAACAACGCCGCCAGTAACGCCAACGGCACCAGAAGCAATGAAAAAAGCGGCACCAGTACCAGATTGGCCGGCAGCGACGACAGGCTCCAGACATCAAACAGCGGGGCGGTGAGCAGGCCGAATACCAGCGCCAGCAGCAACTGCATGCGCAGCACCCCGGCCCGGCCGGCATGATGCAGGAACAACAACATGGCAACCGCGCCAAATGACAGCCAGAAGCTGCTGTCCAGCAACGCCAGCGGCGTCGGCAGCGCCACCAGCAGCAGGGCCAGCAGCAGAACCTGCCACCACGACTGGCGGCGGCGGCTGAGCAGACCCGCCATCACCAGCAGCGTCATCATCAGGGCCCGCTGGGTTGGCAGGGAAAAGCCGGCCAGCGCGGCATAACCTGTGGCCGCCAGCAGCGCCGGCAACACTGCCAGACGATCGGCAACCCGGCCGCCCGGGCCGGCACAGCACAGCAGCGAGATCAACCGGCGCGCAACCCACCACACCAACCCGGCCACCAGGCTGATATGCAGGCCGGAAATGGCCACCAGATGCGCTGTCCCGGTAATTCGCAGGCGCTGCCAGTGGTCCCGGGTCAATCCTCGACGATCACCGGTGACCAGCGCGGGCAGCAACGCCGCCGCCAAAGGCCATGGTTGGCTGACGTGCACCAGACGGGTCGAAAGCCGGTCACGAAAGTGGTCCAGCCCCTGCGGCGCTGTCGCCAGTTCCAGAGCAACAATCGAACCACGGGCATCAATACCATTGGCCAGCGCATGCCGCTCGCCATCAAAGGCGCCCTGGTTCAACTGAGCCACCGGCGGCCGCAGGCGCGCCTTCAGAATCAGCGAGGCACCGGGCTGAACCGCCGAGGTATCGGCGCTGAACCAGCCAAGCTGGATTCGCTTCGGGCCGGGCCAGCGCGAATCTTCCGAGTGGCCCAGTGCAAGGAAGCGAACGTGCTCCACGGGCCCGTCTTCCCGTTGCAGCAGGCTCCGCTCCGGCAGGCCCTCAACCCTGACTTGCAGAAGAAATACCTGGCCCGAGTGCCGGGCCGGCAATCTGTCCGCCAGCGCCGCCGCCAGCGTCTGATGGGTATGCCAACCGACAACAACGGCGAGCAACAGCAGGCAAAGTGCGCGGCGAGCGCCGCTGCGGCGCCAGCAAAGCAGCCACACCAGCCCGGCCGGCAGCAACAGAAGTGGCTTGCCGAAGCATATTGCGGCCATGACCAGGGGCAAACACCACATCCGTGTGCACTCGCGGTGGAAAGCCGGGCATAATAGCGCCGCCAACGCGAGGCCGAGGTCAGCCAATGCCGAAAAGATTATTCAGAAGATACCTGCCCTCGCCGGACAAAATCCGACAGAACAGGTCACTGGGTTTTCTTGGTGCGCTGTTGTCCGACCCCAATCTCTGGCATATCAACCGTCACTCGCTGGCGGGCGCGGCGTTTATCGGGATTTTTTCCTCGCTGGTTCCGATGCCCATGCAGATGGTGCTGGCCGCTGCTCTGGCGGTCAGGTTCAAATGCAACCTGCCCTTATCGATAGTGCTGGTGTGGTTTACCAACCCGCTCACAATCGTGCCGGTATTCTATTTCACCTACCGGGTCGGGGCATGGATTCTGGGCATGCCGATTGTGCCGCCAGAGCATGTCAATTTTGCCTGGCTGATTGAGCAGATGATTCCGCTGTGGTTCGGCTCGCTGCTATGCGGGCTACTGTTTGGCGGGTTGTCATGGGCGATCACAAAACTGATCTGGCGAATGATCGTGGCGCGCAGCTGGGCGCTGCGACAGAACCAGCGCCGCGCAGCAAAAGCGCGTAAAGCGGCAGCCGCTGAGGCCGCGGCCGCAGCTCAGGAAGTTGACAACCGCCCCTCGTGAAGGGTCAGCACCCGCTGGCAGCGGCCGGCAAACTCGTTGTCATGGGTGACAATCAGAAAAGCGATACCAAGCGTATCGTTCAGCTCCTGCATCAGCTCCTGCACTGAAGCCGCAGTCCGCTCATCGAGATTACCGGTCGGCTCATCCGCCAGCACCAGCGCCGGCTCGGTCACCAGGGCTCTGGCGATCGCCACACGCTGACGCTCGCCGCCACTCAACATACCGGGCTTGTGCTCCAGCCGCTTGTCGAGCCCGACCCGTCCAAGCAGCGCTGCCGCTTTCGCAGCGGCTTCCTTCGGCGACACACCGCGAATCAACAGCGGCATGGCAGCATTTTCCAGCGCGGTAAATTCCGGCAGCAGGTGATGAAACTGGTAGATAAACCCGATATGGCGGTTACGCCACCGACAGCGCTGCTTCTCCGATTGACTCTCCAGCGCCTGTCCGGCCACGGCCACGGTGCCACGAGTCGGCGCATCCAGACCGCCAAGCAAATTCAATAGCGTTGACTTGCCGCTGCCGGAACTGCCAACCACCGCCACCCGCTCACCGGGATCAAGGTGCAGGGTGACGTCATTCAACACGGTCAGTTCGGTCTGTCCTTCACGAAAGGTCTTGACCAGACCGGCCGCTTCCAGCACCCGGCCGTCACGCTCGATATTATTCATAGCGCAGCGCCTCCGCCGGTTGCACACGACTGGCCCGCCAGGAGGGATACAGCGTCGCACTGAAGCTGATCACCATGGCAATCGAAACGATGGTAATGACATCGCCCCACTGCAACTCGGACGGCAGGTAGTTCACAAAATAGGCATCAAACAGGCTGGCGTTGAAGGTGTCTTCCAGCCACTGCGCCACCGCGCTGATATTGGTCGACAGCAACACCCCCAGCAAAGTACCCAGCGCCGTGCCGGCGAAACCCACCAGGGTGCCCTGCACCATGAAGATTCTCATGATCATTCCGGGGGTGGCGCCCAGCGTACGCATAACGGCGATATTGCCGCGCTTTTCTGTCACCAGCATGACCTGGCTGGAAATAATGTTGAACGCTGCCACCGCGACGATAAACGACAGCAGCAGCGTCATCATGGTTTTTTCCATGCGAATGGCCTGGAACAGGCTGCCGTGGGTGCGAGTCCAGTCGGTGCTGTAGTAATCCTCACCCAGTTCGCGCTCCAGCTGCCAGCCGACATAGGGCGCTTCAAACAGATCTGCCAGACGAATACGGATACCGGACACCGTGCCGGGTTCACGGGCCAACCGGGCAGCATCCTCGACATGTATGTAGGCGAGCATGCCATCCACTTCGGCACGCACCCGGAAGATACCGGTCACGGTAAAGCGCCGGAAACGCGGCATTACCCCGGCCGGCGACAGGGTAGCCTCCGGCAATACCAGCGTGACCTTGTCGCCGATACCGGCGTCAAGTCGCCGTGCCAGAGCATAGCCAAGCACCACATTGAAACTGCCGGGCGCGAGCGAATACAGATCGCCCCGTTCGATATGCTCACCGATGATAGATACATTCCGCTCCGCCTCCGGCTCGATACCGGTGGCGATCACCCCGGCTACCTGCCCCTTATGGCTGAGCATGCCTTCCATCTGCCGGAACGGCGCCACCGCCAGCACCCCTTCGTGACGACCGGCCACTGCGGCCAGCTGCTGCCAATCCTCAACCGGCTCGCGACCGGTCACCGAAACATGGGTGACCATGCCGAGAATGCGGGTCTGCAGCTCTCGGTCAAAGCCGTTCATGACCGACAGCACGGTAATCAGCACCGCCACGCCGAGCATCAGGCCCAGTGCGGAAATCAGGGTAATGACGGAGATAAAGCCGTTGCGGGCCCGGGCGCCTGTGTATCGCAGGCCAACGTAAAGAGAGAATGGTTTCAGCATGGCGCGCATTTAAGCACTAAACAGTGGCGCCAAGAAAGCATCGCCAGCGAGCATCCGGGCAACCCGTCACAGTCGTGGCGTCTGACCGGCAACAATTTGCCAAAGCAGTTGAATAACCACCGCTAACTTTCTAATATCACTTGAAATTGCACCTCCTGCGGGGGAAACGGAATGCGTATAACAATAATTGCCATGCTGGCCACCGGCCTGCTTGGCCTCAGCGCCACCCTGTTTGCAGCCGGAGAGCTGCCGGCACGGGGCATGACTCAGGATGCGGTCCGGGCCAAATTCGGCGCGCCCTCCCGTCAGGTGGCACCAGTCGGCAGCCCGCCAATCAGCCGCTGGATCTACGATGATTTCACCGTGTATTTCGAGGGCAAATTCAGCATTCATACGGTTTCCCATGGTAAAACCCTGACCACTCCACAGGCTGACGCCGCCACTACGACGGCGCCCGCAGCCGTTGCCGGCAGCGCCGATGAGCTGCCTCCGATTGAGGAGATCAGCGAGCCAGGCACGGAGCAGGCGACAGAACCGGCAGAACCGACAGAACCGACAGAACCGGCGCCGGCCGGGAATACCTTCCGCTTTGACCCGGCCACCGGCCGGATCATCGAGATTGGTCCGGACGGCAAGGCGGTCCCGGCGCCGGCGGCACAGCCGGGCGGCAATGCTCCGGCTCCATCCGAACCGGCTCCCGAACCGGCTCCCGAGCCGGCACCAGCACCTGCCGATAAGACTGACGCCAGCGAGAGCAAGGCCGTTGCCCCCCTGGTCGCACCGTCTTCGGCACCCGCCAGTGCCCCCGCAGGCACAGGCACCAGCATGCGCTTTGATCCGGCAACGGGCCGGATGATCGAAGTCGGCCCGGACGGCACCCCGGTGCCAGCGGTTGAGCCCGCTGCGGTCGAACCGGCGGCCGCAGAACCAGCGCCGGCGGCTGAACCCGAGCCCGCTGCCGCAGAACCGGCTCCGGCTGCCGAGCAACCTGCGACCACTCCTGCCGAGGCGCCCGCTACCGAGCCTGCCACCGGCAGATTCCGCTTTGATCCGGTCACCGGCCGCATTGTCATGGATAGTGCCGAGCCAACCGCAGAACCGGCGGCAGATGCACCGGCAACGGAAAAGCCCGCTGACGAACCGGCTGCCACGGAGCCCGCCGCAGAAGACACTGACACGGAAAAAAAGCCGCCTGAAGAAGCCCCGGAGGACAACGGTTTCAGCATTCAGTGGTAATATCCGCACAGTTTTCAGGCTGACTGAGAAAACCGGATCCTGATCCGGTTTTCTTTTTTGAGGAGGGCCCGTTCCGCCATGAGTCGACTGCTGCCCGAGTGGCACCCGCAATGGGGTGTGATGATTGCCTGGCCCCACCCGGATACCGATTGGGCCTGTTTGCTTGATCGCGCCGAAGCCACTTACCGCGCCCTCGCCCGCGCCATTCTGGCGCGTGAGAACCTGCTGATTCTTTGCCACGATACCGCCCATGAACAGCATATCCGCAGCTGCCTCGGAGAGATCGAACCAGGCCGTCTGCATTTCCGGCAACTCGCCTACAACGACACCTGGGCACGCGACTTCGGCCCGCTCAGCGTAATCCGCAACGGCGATCTGCTATTGAAAGACTTCATTTTCAACGGCTGGGGTAACAAGTTCGAAGCGTCACTGGACAACCAGACCACAACAAAGCTCGACTGGCAGGCGCCAGTAGAAGCCGTATCGCTGGTGCTGGAAGGTGGCTCGGTGGAAATCAACAGTCGCGGCCAACTGCTGACCACCCGCTACTGTCTGATGAATCCGAACCGCAATCCGACGCTGGATCAGGCTGCCATCGAGTCGGCCCTGTGCGAGCATCTGGGTGTTACCGAATTCTGGTGGCTGGACCATGGTGATCTTGAGGGCGATGACACCGACGCCCATATCGATACGCTGGCGCGGTTCTGTGACGACAACACCGTCGCCTACGTGCAGTGTCAGGATCAGAGCGACAGTCATTTCGCCGAACTCGAGCGGATGGAACAGCAACTCAAGGCGCTGGCAGAAGCGCATCAGCTCAAACTGGTGCCACTGCCGCTGCCGCCGGCGCAGTTTGATGATGCAGGCGCGCGCCTGCCGGCAACCTATGCCAACTTTCTGATCATCAATGGCGCCGTACTGTTGCCGGTGTACGGCTGCGAAACCGATGCCCTGGCCGTCGCCCAATTGCAGCAAGCATTTCCGCAGCACGAGATCGTGCCTGTCGACTGCCTGTCCCTGACCTGGCAGCACGGCAGTCTGCACTGCGTCACCATGCAACTGCCGCAAGGCGTACGCTGAGCCCGGAAACAGGAGAGCAATGATGAAAGTTGCCGTGATCCAGCAGGCCAACAGCGCCGACCTGGAAGCCAACCAGAAAAAATCCGGGCAGCTGGTGCGCGACGCTGCCGGCCAGGGTGCCGAGCTGGTGTTGTTGCAGGAGCTGCATCGCGGCCTGTATTTCTGCCAGAGCGAAGACACCAACGTGTTTGATCAGGCCGAAACCATTCCCGGCCCTTCCACCGAGCGATTCGGCAAACTGGCGCAGGAACTCGGCATCGTGCTGGTGACCAGCCTGTTCGAAAAACGCGCCGCCGGCCTGTATCACAACACCTCGGTGGTGCTGGAAAAAGACGGCTCCATCGCTGGCCAGTACCGCAAGATGCATATCCCGGATGATCCGGGTTTCTATGAAAAGTTTTTCTTCACCCCCGGGGACGCCGAACGACTTGACGGTGAAAACGGTTTTACCCCGATCGACACCTCGGTTGGCCGGCTCGGTGTGCTGGTGTGCTGGGATCAGTGGTACCCGGAAGCGGCACGGCTGATGGCGCTGGCCGGCGCCGAACTGTTGCTGTATCCAACCGCCATAGGCTGGGACCCGGATGACGATGACGCCGAAAAGCAGCGCCAGTTGAATGCCTGGATCACCATCCAGCGTGCCCACGGTGTTGCCAATGGTCTGCCGGTGCTGGTCGCCAACCGCACCGGTTTTGAAGCATCGCCGGATGGCAAAAGCGGCATCCGGTTCTGGGGCAACAGCTTTGTCGCCGGCCCGCAGGGCGAAATTCTTGGCCAGACCGGCGTCGACGGCGATCAGGTGCTGCTGATCGATATCGACATGGCACGCACCGAGCGGGTGCGCCGCATCTGGCCGTATCTGCGCGATCGCCGTATTGATGCCTATGGTGACCTGACCAGGCGCTTTCGGCGCTAGATACGGAGACCCATATGTTGCCAGCCATCGTCGGCCATCGCGGCGCCCGCGGAGAGGCGCCGGAAAACACCCTGCCGAGCTTTGAGCGCGCGGTCATCGCCGGCGCGCCGGAAATCGAGCTGGATGTCAGGCTGTCAAAAGACGATCAGCTGTTCGTCCTGCACGACCCGGACCTGAAACGCACCACCGGCCATGCCGGTCGGGCGCAGAACCTGCCGCTTGCCGGCATTATCGCCCACGACGCCCGTCAGGCCATAAGCGGCTGGCCAACGCCCTGCCCGGTGCCATCACTGCAGCAGGTGATCGACAGCTGTCCGGACAACATGCGCTTCCAGTTCGAGGTCAAGGCCGACGGCAAGGCGCCACTGAAACGCATCGCCCACCAGCTGGCCCGGATGATTCGCGCACAGGCTCTGGAACATCGCGTAGTCGTCACCTCCGGCGACGCCCGCTTTCTTGGCCTGATGCGCAAGGAAGCAGCAGAAATCCCGCGCGGCTATGTCTGCCAGTACCGGCACCGAAAGCCGATCCAGACCTGTGTGGCGCTGGACTGCCGCTGGCTGATCAGCCACTTCGGAATGGTGACGGAATCACTGATGAACCACGCTCGCCGGCACGGTCTGGGGGTATCTGTGTGGACGGTGAATGACCTGAAGGAAGCAGAGCGGCTCATCGGGCTCGGTGTGGACTCGATTATTACCGACTTCCCGACCGGCTTCCTGTGCCACCTGCGCAGCAGAGTGGCACGACTGTAGGCGTCAATGCGCGGCGAGCGTGCGTTCCAGCTGACGAATGTCCAGCACTTCGCGCGCTTCAGCACGCTGCCGATACCGGGTAATCAGATCATCCTGCATCGGAATCAGACCGATATCTACCAGCAGCCCGTTCTCACCAATAATCTCCGGACTCATAAACATATCGATGTACTCGCGTAATGCCGGCAGCTGCTGGTGATGGTCATTCTTGACATAGAAAAACAGGCTACGGGCGATCGGATACTCCTTGCTGGCAATGGTTCTGGTACTCGGTGAAACGTCGTCAATGGCAATGCTCTGGATAATATCGCTATTCTCCGCCAGATAGCTGTATCCGAAAATGCCCATCGCGTTCCGGTCCTTGGTCAGCTTCTGAACGATCAGGTTATCGTTCTCGCCGGCCGGGACAAACACGCCGTCCGTACGAATAACCCGGTACCCCTTGAGACCGGCATCGCGGTAGACCTTCATTTTTTCGGTCTGGACCTCCAGCACGATTTCCTCAAAGGAATCACGGGTACCGGAACTGATTGGCGGACCATAAATGGTAATCTTGCGATCCGGCAACGCCGGGTTAATCTGATTCCAGTGGGTATAGGTGTTTTCCACCAGGCCATTGCCGCTTTCATTCGGCACCATCTTCGCCAGTGCCAGTAGCAGTTCATGCATGGTCAACTTTAACGGCGGCATATCAGCATTCTGGGCCAGGACAATGCCGTCATAGCCAAACATGACTTCGGTAATATTGCTCACTCCGTTACGCCGGCACAACTGCATCTCCATGATGCGAATCCGGCGACTGGCATTCACAATGTCCGGTAACTCCATGCCGTTACCGGCGCAGAAAATCTTTATCCCACCACCGGTCCCGGTCGCCTCGACAACCGGAGTCGGATAACGGGATAAAGCACCGAACTCCTCAGCCACAAAGCTGGCGAAAGGATAGACAGTCGAGCTGCCGACAATCTGCAGCTGTTCGCGAGCAACGGAAAATCCGCTGACAAAAAGCAGTGCCAGTGCGGCAACAAACGGAACCCTGATATTTATCATGGTCTTTCCTCCAACGCATAATCTGTATCCAGTGAATCATCCCTGCCAAATTTCCACTTCCTTTTGCCAGTAGCACTCTGCAGCTCCAGCCCGGTGCCGCCATCATCGACTCTTAGCCGCTCAAAGCCGATACCGGGGCCAACACCACCGTTACGGGCGAACTCCCTTGCCGGTTCCAGCAACCCGGCCACGGACTGTAGTCGCGCATTGGCGCGCAAGCACTCAACGCCAAAATAACTGTCAACAAGAGAAAATCCGGTTGCACATTGGCCATCGACGGCATCACTGTATTCGTAGATATCGGAAAACGTGGCCCGCTTGAGCCGCAGACGAACCTGTATGCCGGATGCGGCGCCAAGGGCAATCAGCCGGGCCTTGCCATCCCTGACTGAAACTCCGAACAGCTTTCCCTTGGCCAGACTGGCCGGCTCGTCGGCAACAAACAGATACAGGTTGCCGGAGTGCAAGCCGTCGTACAGATAAATCGTTCTCTGATCAGGCAGTACCACGACATCCGAAGCACCGATCCTTCCCACCGCATAGTGCTTCACAACCTTGTTGGCGCCCTTTTCATCCAGCAGAACCAGCTCTGACAACCAGCCGTAATCATAGGGATTCACCTGTGCCGATTTGCCGGCGTAAAATCCGGAAAATCCCTTGGCGAAATCAGCTGAATCCCTCGCATCAACCTGGCCGGACTCCGGAAGAAGCAGTGAACCCCAGACCGACTTCACCGCAAAAGAAACATTAGCCAATCCCTGCACCGACGAAGCGTCTACGGCCGCGGTATTCACCGGAGACCCGTCTTTACCAAGACGAGTCAGATACAGCGCTGACAGCGGGCCATGGAACAACGAGGCAATAAAGCGCTGCTGCCCGTACTCCATTTTCACATTCCGGGCAGGCGCCGAGTAGATAAGCGGATCACCATCCACCATCAATGGATTGCCTTCAAAGTCGTAGGCCAACCCGTAAATATTCAGGCCAATCACCCTGCCCGCCTGAAGCGATGCCGGCACTTCGCTGGCTCTGGCGCCACTGGCCGTGATCGCTATCACCCATAGCAAAACAAAAAATCTCATAATCAATACTTCACGCTGAAGTTAATCCCGTAAGAACGACCAGGATCATAGGATCGAACCAGCAGCCCGCCCTGGGTTTCCTCTCGAGTACTGCCGAGAATGTTCTGCACCTTGAAACCCAACGTGTAGGCAATCTTCTTACGCTGCTCATCGTAGCTATCGTTAAGCCCCCACTTGGCAACGAAATCCAGCTGATGAAACGGTTCGGCGTAGATATCCGGATTACCATTGATACCCAGGCTGGTTATGCGCTTGCCATAGACGTTATACAGAAACGCCAGGCTGCGCCTTGTGTGAAAGTTGTCATAGCCCAGGGAAGCGTTAATCACATAGGGAGACTGGCCCTGCATCGGGCGCTTGTCCGAGGTCAGAAACGGAATAAACTGGTCATTGGCAAACTCGGGATTGTCCTTATCCAGGTCGATTTCCGAATCGATGTAGGCATAGTTGCCGCTAAAATAGACGTTGTTCAGCAGGCTTCCCAACGGCGCGAGGCTTTTGCGAAAGCCCGCCTCCAGGCCGACGCTCTGCGCGCTAGGGGCGTTACGGAACGAGATTTCCACATCGACATCACTGACGGTACGAACAGTTTCAATGGGATTAATAAAGTCCTTGGCGAACACACCTATGGAATAGAACTCCTCAAAATTCGGGAACACCTCAAAGCGCAGGTCATAGTTGGTAATCTCGGTTGCCTGCAGCCCCTCAAAGCCGAACACGATTTCCTCGGTAATCGGATCCTTGTAACGGTTGGGACTAAACTCACGAAAATCGGGGCGACTCAATGTCTGGCTGAATCCGAGACGAATCTGGGTATTGCGACTGAGCAAGTAGGTCAGGGACATAAAGGGCAGTACATCGTCGGTTTCCAGCGAAGAACGGGTCTGCTCTGCACCTACCTGCAGCTCCTGCGTTGATGTTTCGGCACGGGCACCGAAACCAACCTGCAACGGCTCAAAAGGCCGCAATATCTGATTGAGGTAAAAAGCGCTTTCCGTCTGCGTCGCGGTATAGAAGTCATCCGGCTTATAGGAATCCAGGACATCCAGAATGCCATCGTCAACACTTTGCTGTGAGATAGCCTCGTCAATGCCCCGGTTGTCCTGTGTGTTCTGATACTGGATCTTGAAGCGGCGGTTATCCAGGGTACGATCCTTTTCCAGCAACGCGTAGCCGACCCGGGTCTCCTGCTCCCTGCCCCACAGGGTAAAGGGCACGCGCAGATCTATCCGATAGTTGTCCAGATTATCTTCAAGGTCCGAGTACAGATAAAACAGCTTCTTCTGGTCAACTACCAGCTCGCCATTGGCTTCCTTGTATTCATACTCAAAGCTGCCAGGCTCCAGACGCGTGGCGGTAGACAGCCCCACGCCCCAGGACAGCTCTGCATTCTTGTCCAGACCGATACCATCCATGGCCAGCTGATGAACGCCGTTAAACTGATGCAGCTGCAAGCTGCGCTCCACATATTGCAGGAATGTGCGCTCGCGCGGCCGCCCCTCTACGCGCTGATTCACTTGGGCAAAATTGGTCAGGTCCTCGGCTTCATTAAGCAACGCAAAAGTGTACTTGAGCTTGTAGTTGTCATCGTCCTCGACTGCGAAGCTGAGCATGCCGCCGGCCTTCTCCGCCAAACGGGTAACTGACTGGCCGCTGCTTTCGACGTGCAAAACCTGATCCGAGCCTGCCTCGAACTGATACTCTTCCGTATTAACATCCGAGGCTTCATCCTCGATGTCGTAATAGACATTGGCTGCAAGGCCATAGCGCAATCCGCCCGATGTCCGATAGCCCTGACCGGCGGTAGCGGATACCCCGCCTTCCGGTCTGGCGACTCGCTCCTTCAGCGCATACTGGCGGTAGTTCACCATCGCCACGTTCAGGGCCTGCTTCTCCTCAGCGGTAATACCCTCTGCCAACACGGTGCCGCCGAGCACCACCTCCTCCGTCAAGGGACTGAAGTCGTCGCTGAGCTTGAGCAGCAAAGATGGTACTTCCTTGTCATTATCACTATTGAAAAGCTGCTTTTCCCCGGTCGCATCATTGACTCCGGAACTCAGCGTCAACTGCAGGTAATTGTCCTCCTGGGGAATATCGCGCGTCGTGATCAGTACCGTGCCGCCGCCAAACGTTCCTGGCAGCTCACTGGTATAAGTCTTCTGGATTTCCATCGACTGGATAATATCGGTAGGAAAGATATCCAGCGGCACCACCCTTTTGGTCGGCTCGGGGGAAGGCACATGCAAACCATTCAGCAAGATAGTGCTGTAACGCTCACCGAGACCGCGAACAAAAACAAATTTTCCGTCCTGGATGGTAATACCGGTTACCCGCTTGAGCGCGGATGCCGCCGAAGAATCACCCGATTTTGAGAACTGCTCACTGGAGATGCCCTCGCCAAGCACATCATTGTCCCGCATCGCTGCAATCGAGGACGCCATACTTCCCTCGACAAACGGCGCACTGACAACATGATCGTCAAGGACAATATTGGCGGTCGCCATCTTGACCTCAATCACTTCCGGGGAAGCGGCAGAGACCTTGACTCCGCGCTTGACCTGCATGATAAAGCGAGGATGGACAAGCGTCAGATCATGCTCGCCGTAAGGCAGCAGCATCTCCACCTTTCCGGAAATATCGGACATCCCCTCAGCCTCGACACCACGCACAAAGACCCGCACCGCATCAATCGGCTGACCCGTTTCGGCCGCGCTCACCCGCACAAGCAATGGCCCCAGCGGGCCGGCATTACGGCCATCGTCACCCTGTGACGACCAGGCATCACTCTGGACCACCGGCGTATCCAGGTGGGTCTGCACCTGCCCGGCTGCGATGTTGATGAAAAGACGGTTCTGCAAGCTGCTTTGCAACTCAATATCGGCAAGAATTTCCGTGTCTGTACCGCTGCCGCCAGTAACTTTATAGTTACCGGCTTCAAAATTACCACTGACGATTCCGTACTGATCAGTAACCAGCTCCCGGTCACCAACCAGGACTCGATAGCCCGGAACCGTCGCGCCATCGCTGAATACCAGAATGAGCAGGTTGTCAGCGGCACTTGCCTTGCAGGAAAGGCAAATCAGCAGCAATGACGCCAGAAAATTAAATACAGCCGGCCGGGTCACTACCACACTCCTCAATCTGGTTTAGCAACTGAATAGCTTTAAGGAAAACAGCTTCCTGCCGGATCAGCTTGAGCCAATGACGGGCCCGCTGATGATCCCCTGTGATGAAGTGGCCGTAGCCAAGTGCATACTTGATATTGTCGTCTTCCAGCAGCCCGAGACGGATCAGTTCCCCTTCCTTGGCCACCAGGGATTCGTAATCGCCGATGGCGATATCAATGCCCAGGCGCTGCCTGAACTTGTCAGACTGATCCACGACGCGCCGATTGAGCTGCAATGCACGAACCGGCGAATCCGCTTTTACATAAAGCGCAGCTGCCTTGTACGCCAACTCGGGCATTCTTAACGAGGCCCAATCCAGCACCAGTGCTGCGGAGAAAAACTGTTGCTGGTCGATATACAACTGAGCCAGCATCTCCGCCAGTTTCCGGGTATCCGCATGTCGGATCAGCCCTTCTTCAAGCAATTCACTGGCCAGCTTGTGCTGCCCGGTTTCACGTAGAGCATAGGCAATGGCCATGTACTCTTCAGCGGTATACTGCTCGCCCTGCAGATACTGCTCTGCATAGGTCATCGCCTGCAGGAACAGTCCGGCCTCAATAAGGTAGTTAAACTTTTGCCGATAGAAGCGGGTTTCTTGCGGATATCTGACAATGGCGTCATCAAGCACCTGCCACGCCTGCTCAAGATCGCCCAGCTTTTTGAAGGCATCAGCCCTCACTGCAAGCATGGCAGCCGATTTACCCTCTTCACCAGCCAGATCCAGATAGGTAATGACCTTTGCATAATCGGCCTTCTTCCAGTAGTTCCGGGCCATATAGAGATAAAGCGATTCATTATCCTGGCCACGGTCAACCGCCGCCTGAAGATAGATATTGGATAGCACCGGGTAGTTCTGCCGATGCAGATAGATGCCCTTGGCCGTATAGAAACTTGCCGCATTGAAGTACGCGGCATCCGGGTCGACCTTTTCCAGAGCCGGGCCAGCGCGTTCGGTATAACCGTCGCGCAGCAACTTCAGGGCAAGCGCCAGATAATCAACCGGCTCCTGCGCCAATGCCGGGGCACTGGCAAGAAAAATCATGATTGCTGTCAGAACCAGTCGCACGTCATTATTCCAGCTTGAATGCTATCTGTTGCGTTGCCCACACCTTCACCGCCTTGCCGTCATAACTGGCCGGCGAGAACTTCCACATGCGCACCGTACTTTCGGCCTTGAGATCGAATATCTCGGGCGGGTTTGACTCGACAATTTTCACATCCTCGACGTTACCCTGTTCGTCTATCAGCACATTCATAATCACGTAACCGCTAACCCCCTGTTTCCGGGCCAGCTCAGGATAGACAATCGGCGCACGACGTACTGCCCGTGGCGGAATATCAACACTGTCCTTGTCCATTGCGGTGTCTGCGCCGGAACCAAGCAGGTCATTACTGCCCAACTCGGAAAATCCTGTCTGACTCATATTCGGAATGCCGAAATCAAGCCCGAGAAGTCCCAGTGAGGCATCGACATCACTGGCAGACAGTGTCGGCAATGGCTCTCGCTCCTGCCGCTCAGGCGGCTCCGGCTTCTTTGGCGGTGGCGGCTTGCTGACGGAGCTCTTCTTCTGAACATCAAACTGCAGTGCCGAATTGCGAATCTTCTCAAGGTCGACTCCGGATCCGTTCAGAGAAACAACCACAGTAAAAATCAACCAGGGAATGAGTAACGCAAGGATGCCGGCAACAATATGCTTTTTCATTCAGACGACCCCGTGGCGCATTATCTGCCGCCAGTTTCCTGCTCTGTTGCCACGCCGACGTCAGTCGCTCCTGACAGCCTGCTCTGATCAACCACCTCAAGCACTACCCGGGCCGGCACCATCTCATCAGTTACCACAAGCACGGACTTTTCAGTGCTCAGGCGAAGCATGTCGCGCAACTTCCCCTGCAAGCTGTAAATGCGCACAGGCTGGTTATCGACATAAATGTCGCTATTGCTGTCGATGAATATTCGAATAGCTTTGCTTGAGGCAGCGGCACCGCTGCTTGCAGAGGGTCGGTCCAGATCAAGTTTCATGTCTTTTACAAACGTTGTTGTTACCATAAAAAAGATAAGCAGAATAAAAACCATATCGATAAGTGGTGACATATCGATGCCGGCTTCATTCTCACTGTGGTCGCGGTAGCGCATATCAGCCTCTTGTTTCCTGCTCGTCTGAAGTGCAAAAAAGGTCACGAATCTGATCAAGCTGACGCTTGATATTCTCTTCACGCCGATCAATCATTCGCCCCGCCAACAGTCCCGGGATCGACACCGCCAGGCCCATCTGGGTGGTGAACAGCGCCCGACTGATGCCGCCGGCGATCCCGCCGGACTGGGTGTAAAGGGCCATTTCGGCCAACGAATCAAACGTCTCGATCATGCCGTCCACGGTGCCCAGAAGGCCCAGCAAGGGCGCCACGGCAACCAGCGAACGTGCCATCGAGCGATGCCGGGACAACTGCGCACGGATTCCGGAGAATGCCGTGTTAATCCGGGAACGCAGCTCCTCCCGTCCTGCAGCGCGCGCCCTGATCGCCACCGCCAGACCCACCGCCGCTGCAGGAACCGAATCCGGCAGCGGACGCTGTTCACGCACATAGCGCAGTAACTGGCGGGCATCCATTGCCCCGGGCCGGATGGTGAGATAACGGATCGCCAGCGCATACCACAGCACCATAGCCACCAGCACCAGCGGCAGCATGACAAAGCCACCCATAGCGAAATAGCGGCCCAGTTCCCCGGTATTGGTTAGCAGAAAGTCGCCCATAACGGTGCTCAGGCTCCGGCCGGAGACTTGTGAGCATTGATAATGCTCAGGGCAGCCCTTTCCAGATCGTTCTTGGTACGGGTCCCCCAGCTCGACAGCAGGTTGCCGGCCAACAACAGCGGAATGGCTACAACCAGACCGTATTTGGTCGTGATCAATGCCTCGGAAATACCGGACGAAAGCAGCTTCGGATCGCCGGTTCCGTACTCGGTAATGATGTCGAAAGTACTGATCATGCCGGTAACCGTGCCGAGCAGGCCGAGTAGCGGTGACACAGCCGCAATCACCACAATGGCAGCGCCATAACGATCAATGCGCCCGGCTTCATACAGGATCGACTCGCTGATAATGTCCTCGATATGCTCCCGCTCTCGCTTGATATTTCTCAGGGTGGCGGAAATTACCCGGCTGGCGCTGTTCATTTTCCCCTGGCAGAACTCAAGCGCCTGGGCAAAATCGCCGCGGGCCAGAGCGGCATTAACGTTCTCCGTGGTTTTCTGGATATTGGCGCTGAACATGGTCAGATAGGAAATTCGCGTGATCACAAGAACAATGCCGGCAACACCAAGCAAAGCGATGATTCTTGCAATCAGCCCACCTGCTTCCAGCTCGCCGGAAAATGTCTTGGGGTCCTGCTTCTCTGCTGCCACACCCGGGTTGTCATAAAGGAAGATGGATAGCCGCTCGATGCTCCCCGGTGCCGACAGCACAGCACGGGCATCCGCACCGGTGGACTCTTCCCAGATCCGGAACATGCCATCACCCGCAGGAGCCAGCACCCCGGCCGCCTGCTCGCTGATTGCATACCGGGCAATGCGACCGACTTCGGCAATCTGTCCTGCAACCAACTCACCGTTTTCCCGGAAGAAATTGCCGCTGCGTATTTCGATACGTCCATCCCGGGCAATGCGCTGTCGCGCCAGGGAGAACGCCGAGGCCAACCGCTCAAGATCGCTGTCACCCTCTATTTCAAGATCCATTGCCTCAAGCGTCTCACCGGCCTGCAGCAAGGTTGTTTCCAGCAACATGGCGTCAGCGCTGCCAAAATCGACATCGCGGGAAATATCGGCTATCTGGTAATTGACCTGATCTGTAGCATTCTGACCGGCAAGAAACGACTTCTGCAGCCGGTCAATCTCCTGCCTGGTAGTACGCAACACAGTTTCGTTACTGCGCTTGATATCAAGCAGACGCTTTTTCAGCACTTCCCGTTCGGAAGTCAGATAGGCGTACTCTTTCTGATAGGCCAACTCAAGCTCATCTGCCATCACAGGTTGCGCAGAAAAGCTGATGACCAGCGCCACCAGAATCGTGGATACATGTCTGATCATGCTGAATTACTTCCGTGGTAAAAGGTTAGGAACGACAAAAAGGCCCGTGCGGATATTCTTGGCATAGGCATCAAACAGCTTGTCCAGCAGGGCCACATCGCTGCTCGCAGTGATCTCCTCATGCTGCCAGCTGCCGCTGACCAGCTCCTGCCGGACAAGGCCATACTTGCCTTCCTCAAGCGTGTAGAACATGGCAATCTTGCCCAGCCTGAGTACCCGAGCGAGCGTTGGCACACCATTGACGTCCAGCGTCTCGCTGTGAATCCCGGAGCTTCTCCCCATGGTCAGCTCATCCTCAACAAAGGCCCACAGCTGGTTAATCGCCTTGTTGCTGGAAATCGCCCCGGAGGTCAGGCGCTTTTCGATCTCCCGAAGAACATCCAGCCGGTCCTCAAGGCGAAACGGCACCGAGCTGTCCAGCTGTTTGCGCAGCGCAGCAATTTCTTCCAGCACCACCGGCACCACCTGCGCGTCCGGAGTAGTCTGCTGACGGCGTGACTCCTTGAGCGTGGCGAGCTCGCGATTCAGATCCTTGAGGTTAAGCTGCTGGCGACTGATCCTGATTTCCAGATCCGCTTTCTGATTGGCCAGCGAACGCATCTGATCAGAGAACACCTGTCTCTCACTATTGATCTGATCGTGCAGCTCGCCGATCTCCTGACGGATGGCACTGAGCTCGCGCGCAATGTTGTCAATCGATGCTACATCCTTGCTGGCGGCACCAGCGGGTGCCGTCAGAGCCCCGAGCAGCAGCGCCGACAATGACAGAAATGTGACTCTCACAAACCAGATCTCCCATGCGGAATATCAAAACGGTAACAAAGCCGTATCGCGAGGGAATCCTGAGCCAGAAATATGACAAACCGGTGAACATGACGTTTTTTTTACTTTTCCGATTCGGATTTACTACGCCGATTCGGATTTACTACGCCGATTCAGATTTACTACGCCGGTTCAAATGTGACATCTCTGATCGATGAAATATTTATGCAACAGTCATCCTTCATCCTGCGGGTCTCGATTTATTTTGAACTCACCAACCATCAGAGAGAGAGTCATGAGCCAGGGTAACCAGATTCGGAACTGGAACAGAATTAAATACCTAAGCCTTGCCGTCGCGATCGCCAGCGCAGCTGGTTGCGGCGGCTCATCTTCCGGCGGTGGCGGTGGCGGCGTAGCCGGTACCGCTGCATATGTTGCCAAAAACAGTGAATTGAAAGGTGACTTTGCCGAGAACGTCACCCTTGAAGCCGGCAAGGTTTACGCCATCAACGGTGAAGTAAACTTCCTCGAAGGAACCACGCTTACCATTCCGGCCGGCACCACACTTTATGGCAAAAGCGGCTCTTCCTATCTGGCCATTAACCGTGGCGCACAGATCTTCGCCAACGGCACCGCAGCCAGCCCGATTATCTTTACTTCGGCTCAGGATATTGCCGGCACCGCAGGCCAGAACGACCAGGGTCAATGGGGCGGCCTGACCATCCTCGGCCAGTCCACCAACAACAAGGGCGAGCGCACCTATGAAGCGGGCACCCAGCTTTATGGCCCGAAAGATGGCATAACCATCTCAGATGACAACAGCGGCGAGCTGGAATACGTGCTGATCAAGCACTCCGGCTTTGAAATCGAGAAAGACAAGGAGCTGAACGGCCTGTCTCTTGCCTCAGTCGGGTCAGGCACGAAAATCGAAAACATTGCCGTTGTCGGCTCGGCAGATGATGCCATCGAGTTCTGGGGCGGCACCGTTAACGTCACTAACCTGTATATCTATAACGCAGGCGATGACTCGATCGATACCGATGAAGGCTTTACCGGCACCATTGACAATGCCTATGCGCTTCAGGTGCTTGTTGACGACGAAATCGACTCCCGCGCACTGGAAGCTGACAGCTACGATACCACCAAGGCCTTCGACGATACGGCACCGCTTGACCAGCAGATAGTGTCCAGGCCGGTACTCATGAATGCCACGCTGGACACCCGCGGTCGCGCCATTCGCCTGCGCGAAGGCACCGGCTACCTGTTCGATAACGTACAGGTCAATGTAAAGACCAGCAGCGCTGATCCAGCAACTATGGCTATGGCCGATTACGTCAAAGAAATTGCTGCGATCCGCATCAGCGACCAAACCACTTTTGATACCGCCAAGATTGAAGTACAGGGCGCAGGTCTGGCCGTAGTCAATGAAGCGGTAGATCTGGAGCTGTTTACTGACGCTGCCGGTGATATCGGTTCCGACGGCGTGATTACCGAAGGCAAGGGCATCTACCGTGATCAAGCCACGCTGGACTACTTCCGCGTTGTTGCCGGCGGTGTTCATGAGACCGTAGGCGTTACCCAAAGCATGATCGACAGCGGGTTCCGTGACTATGATGGCAACGTCTTTGCCGCCACGGTTGCGGCAGACAACACCGTCACCGGTGCCGACATGTCGGCTTTCAGCTGGGTTGACGATGCTCTGAACCAGGCTCCCATCGTTGTTCTTTCCGGCGATATCACCACCAACACCACCCTGTCCAAGAACAACCGTTATGCCATTACCGGCGAAGTGAATGTCGTAGACGGCGTGACGCTGACTATTCCGGCAGGCACCACCCTGTTTGGCGCAACCGGTTCTTCTTACCTGGCGATCAATCGTGGCGCCAGGATCATTGCTGACGGCACCGCAGCCGAGCCGATCGTGTTCACCTCTGCCCAGGATATTGCCGGCCTGAACACCACCGGTGACGAGCAGGGCCAGTGGGGCGGCCTGACCATTCTTGGCCAGTCCACCAACAACAAGGGCGAGCGCACCTACGAGGCAGGCACCCAGAAATACGGGCCGGATGCAGGCGTAACCATTGCCGCTGATGACAGTGGCACTCTGCGATACGTCGTTATCAAATACTCCGGCTTCGAAGTAGAAAAAGACAAGGAGCTTAACGGCCTGTCACTCGCTTCTGTCGGATCCGGCACCATCATGGAAAACATCGCGGTGATTGGCTCTGCCGACGACGGCGTCGAGTTCTGGGGTGGCACCGTCAATATCAACGGCCTGTATATCTACAACGCAGCGGATGACAGCATTGATACCGACCAGGGCTTTACCGGCAAGCTGGAAAATGTCTATGTCCAACAGAACGTGGTTGATGACGAAATCGACTCGCGTATTCTGGAAGCCGACGGCTACGATGCCACCAAGGCCTTCGACGATACGCTGCCGGCTGACCAGCAGATTATTTCCAAACCGCACCTTAAGAATGCCATGCTGAAAGGCACTGGTCGTCTTGCCAGACTGCGCGAAGGTACCGGTTATATCTTCGAAAATGTCCAGATGATTACGGAGTCCAGCACCGATCCGAACGCTGCTGCCATCCGCATCTCCGACCAGCCCACTTTCGACGTGGCCCAGATCGAAACTGTAGCACCGGGCCTGGCCATCAAGAACCTGGTCACTGCCGGTGCCATCTTCCATGACGCAGCGACTGAAACCTATTTCAATGGTCTCAGCAATGTGCTTGAGGACGATGACAGCACCCTGATTATCCCGGAGTACGATTCCAGCTGGGTGCCGAACTGAGCCCTGCTGAATATCGTTACACCAGTATATTCAAGTGAGCAGTAACGCTCCCGGGGGAGAGTCAGATGACTCTCCCCCGGGTCGTTATCAACGTACTGCAAAGCCGTTTCTTCCCGGCCAACCCGGGAAACCTATTCCAGTAGCGCCATAACATGCATGAATTCAGAACAGCGTCCCACCTGCCAGGCAAAGAACGCCTGATCACTGTACTGATGTGGATCGCCACCAGCATCTCCGTCGTTACAACCATTGCCATTGTCTTGACCATCGTATTTCAGGCGATCGAATTCTTCCGCCTTGAAAGCTTCTGGTATTTCCTGTTCGGCACAGAGTGGTACGCAGGCCACCACGACACCCGCTTTGGCTCTGTGCCCATCTTTGCCGGAACCTTTATGATTACCGCCATTGCCCTGCTGGTGGCCATTCCGGCAGGCATCGGTAACGCCATCTATCTGAGCAGTTATGCGCGCCCTGCTACGCGCGACCTTATCAAGCCCGTTATCGAGATCCTCGCCGGCATCCCCAGTGTGGTTTACGGCTTTTTTGCGGCACTGACCGTGGCGCCACTGGTGGTGTCATTTTTCGCCATGCTTGGCATTGATTCCGCCTACAACAATGCCCTCGCCTGCGGCGTGGTCATGGGTGTAATGATCATTCCGGTTATTTCATCACTGAGCGATGATGTACTCAGCGCCGTGCCCAGCCGCCTGCGCAATGCCTCGCTGGCGCTGGGCATGACCGAAGGTGAAACCATCCGTGACGTGGTTCTGCCGGCAGCAGCGCCGGGGCTGATATCAGCGGCATTACTGGGTTTCTCAAAAGCGGTCGGCGAAACCATGATCGTGGTAATGGCCGCCGGCATGCGCCCCAATCTGACCTGGAACCCGCTGCAAGACATGACCACCGTGACCGTGCAGATTGTTGACTCACTGGTAGGCGATCATGCCTTCGACTCTCCGCATACCCTGTCTGCCTTCGCGCTGGGGCTGATGCTTTTTGTTATCACCTTTCTGCTTAATGTCGGCTCACTGGTTCAGATCAGAAAGTTCAAGAAACGCTACCAGATAAATACCCTATGAATAACCATCCGTTTGCAGACCCTTCACTGGCAAAGCGCTGCCGCAACGAGCGCCGGTTTCGCCGATTACTGATGCTATCTCTGGTGTTTACGCTGGGGTTTATTGTTTTCTTTATGTTCGACATGGTCTCGCGTGCAGCGCCTGCGTTCAAGCATGCCTACATCGAAGTAGAGGTGACCTATACCGAACGTGCCACCCGCTTCCCGCAAACCATGCTTGACAAGGATCTGCAGTCTCTGGTGAGTCGTAGCTGGCTACGCACGGTTCCGGGCCAGCTGGCAGAGGCGCCCGAGCTGATTGGTACCACGGAGAAGCGCTGGGTGCTGACCGATGACCAGGTCGACCAGTTCCTGAAGGGGCATCATCACAACCTCGACGAAGCTGAGCAGGCCGACGTGCTTTCAATGCAGCAAAACGGCAAAATCGAAAGCCGCTGGAACCTTCCGTTTCTCGTCAACGGCGATTCGAAAATGCCCGAGCTGGCCGGCATCGCCTCGGCGGCGCTGGGTTCGGTGCTGACCCTGATAGTCACCATGGCATTTGCCTTTCCGCTCGGCGTGGCAACGGCCATCTATCTGGAAGAATTCGCCCGCGACAGCTGGGTCAGCCACATGATCGAGGCCAACATCAACAACCTCGCCGCAATACCTTCCATTCTTTACGGCCTGCTCGGCCTTGCCGTTTTCATCAACCTGTTTGGCCTGCCGCGCAGCTCACCACTGGTGGGCGGATTAACGCTGGCACTGATGACATTGCCAATAATAATTGTCAGCTCCCGGGCCGCTTTGCGCAGCGTCCCCGCGTCGATCCGCCAGGCGGGGTACGGCCTTGGTCTGAGCAAACTGGATATCGTCAAGGACCATGTCTTGCCGGTGGCAATGCCCGGCATTCTCACCGGATCGATTATCGGCATGGCTCAAGCCATGGGCGAAACAGCGCCGCTGATTATTGTCGGCATGATTGCCTTTGTGCCGGATTCCAGCTGGTCATTTACCGAAGCAGCCACCGTGCTGCCGGCCCAGATATACACCTGGGCCGGCATGCCGGAGCGGGCATTTCTGGAGAAAACCGCCGCCGGCATTCTGGTGATGCTGAGCATTCTGGTTTCACTTAACGGAGCCGCCATTTATCTCAGGAAGCGTTATGAATTCAAATGGTAACTTGTCTGCTGACAGCAAGATTCTGGTGCAGGGGCTGAATCTTTTTTATGGCGATCAGCAAGCCTTGCAAAGCATCAACATGGCAATTCCGGAAAAGCAGATCACCGCACTGATCGGCCCGTCCGGCTGCGGCAAGTCAAGTTTCCTGCGCTGCCTGAACCGGATGAATGATCTGCTGCCCCATACCCGCATTACCGGCAGCGTCCTGGTCAGCGGGAAAAACATCTATGACCGCGACGTCAACGAGGTAGCGGTACGCAAAAAGATCGGCATGGTGTTTCAGCAGCCCAACCCGTTCCCCAAGTCGGTATACGACAATGTTGCCTACGCCCCGTTGAAGCACGGACTGGTGAAAAGAGGGTCGCAGTGCGATGCCATGGTCGAGTCGGCGCTGCGTCGTGCAGGGCTGTTTGACGAGGTCAAAGACAAGCTGGGCCAGCCCGGCACCAGCTTGTCCGGCGGGCAACAGCAGCGCCTGTGCATCGCCCGAGCCATCGCCAATCAGCCGGACACCATCCTTATGGATGAACCGACGTCGGCCCTTGATCCGGTTTCTACCCGGATTATCGAGAAACTGATGCTGGAGCTGAAGCAGGATTTCACCATCGTGATTGTCACCCACAACATGCAGCAGGCGCGCCGTATTGCCGATCGCACCGCGCACTTTCATCTGGGCGAACTGATCGAGATCGGTGATACCCGCTCGATTTTCGAGCGTCCGCAGCAGGATCTGACCCGGGATTATGTCGGGGGGGTTTACGGCTGAGCAGTCGATTGACCGCTCCTGCAGGTTATTCAGCGCTTCACTGGATGATGCCGAGAAAGCTGCGAATTTCCTCCTCGCGTTCCTTGGCATCGCGGAAGCCGAGCGAAATCAGGCTGCGGGTGAAACCCGGTTCGAACAGCAGGTAGCTCACTGCCGCAGCGCCCGGCGAGCGGGTTGCGCCGGAGCCGCGCAGGAAGAAACGCAGCGTCTTGGGCAGCTCATGAATATGACCGGCGGCAATTTCATCAATCGGCTGCGACGGATAGATCTTCAGCACATCCACTTCACGCAGCCTGACGCCATGCTTGTCGCGCTCACCGACGGGAATCGCCGCAATGGTCTTGTTGATCCGTTCAAGACGCTCCACATCGCCCTCCAGCGTGTCGACAAACACGCTGTTGAGAATATGCCCGAGCACCTGCGCCATTGAAGGATAACCACTGAGCTCACGCTGATGTCCGGCGCTGGCGTTGCCGGATACGCCGATCACCAGCAGCCGTTCCGCACCAAGGTGCAAAGCCGGACTGACGGGCGCCAACTGACGCACAGCACCGTCACCGTAGTAACGCCCCTCTACTTCAATGGCAGGAAACAGAATCGGAATGGCGGAAGACGCCAGCAAATGCTCGGCCCGAATCCGGGTCGGACGACCGACCCGGCGCGCCCGCTGCCAGGGATCCAGCCCCTCACGACCCTGAAAGAATGCGATCGACTCGCCATTGGCATAGCTGGTGGCACTGATCGACAGTGCCTCCAGATCGCCCTGATCCAGACTGTGCTGGATCCGTTCGAAATTGATCACCAGATTGATCAGCTTGTGCAGCGGGGTACTGTCCAGCAAGGCACTGTTCACCGGCGTGCTGCCGGAGACTGCACCACTGATCACCCAGCGCAACAGGGAGCGTACAAAAGCGTAGAGATCGGTCCGATAGACCTGCTCGGCGGTAATGTTGGACCAGACCCGCTCAAGGCCCTTCACCGCCATCCGGTAGTTATGCGCGTTGGCCGACAGCGCCGCTGCATTGATGGCGCCGGCCGAGGTGCCGCAAATTACCGGGAAAGGATTCCGGGTGCCGCGCGGCACCATATCGGCAATGGCCATCAGCACACCAACCTGATAGGCCGCCCGTGCTCCACCACCGGAGAGGATTAATCCTGTCTTTTTCTTGTACAGGGACACCACCGCTCCTTGCGCTGCCTGATGCGTGGATCAGCGGATCAGAATGTCCGCTTGCTGGCATCATAAGCCTGCGGCACCGGTTTGCCGGAAGTCTTTTTCACTTCCTCATCGCACTTGCTCGGCTCACCACCGCAGATTTCGCAGCTGTCTTTCATGCCCAGCGCATTGAGACCGCCACAGGAACCCTTGATCGGCTTGTTGGAAAAAATCACACCCACTGCCATGGCGGCAAACAGCAAGCCGATAACCACAACAGCGGCAATAATGGTTTCAATCATGGACTGATCTCCTTCGCGGTCAGGCGCCGGAACGCGCTGCTGGCATGTTCCTCCACTGTACTACCAGACTGGACCATAAACAGCACCGCAAGTTGCCGCGCTTCTGCCCAGGCCATGCCCTGTTCCGCCCCCATCACCGTCAGCGCGGTGGCCAGAGCATCCGCCTCTGCGCAGCGCGGGTGCAGCACGCTAACCGATACCACCTTATGGTCTACCGGGTAACCGGTACGCGGATCAATAATATGGGAATAACGCCGCTCACCGGCCTGAAAGTAGTTACGGTAGTCACCGGAGGTGGCAATGGCAATGTTGCTCATGGCGATCACATGGGCCACCTCGCGCAGTCCCGGCAGCGGCTTCTCGATCGCCACCTTCCATGGCTGTCCTGCCGGTTTGGCGCCATGGGCACGCAGCTCGCCGCCAATCTCCACCAGCAGATTTTCCACGCCAATACCGAGCAGCAGATCAGCAACCTTGTCGACCGCATAGCCCTTGGCCACCGCCGACAGATCAACATAAACATCGCCCGGCTGCAGCAATGCCTGATCAGCGTCGCGCCAGGCCAGACGCTGATAGCCAATCCGGGTCTGGACCGCAGCCAGCTCGGCAGCCGAGGGAGGCTCCTGCCGTTTCGGGTCCGGGCCGAACCCCCACAGATTCACCAGCGGACCGACCGTAGGATCAAAAGCGCCTTCGGTATCTTTGGCCAACTGCAGGGAATAACGGATCACTCGCCAGAAATCCGCCGGCAACAGCTGCCAGCTACCCGGCTCGGCCTGATTGAAACGGGAAATATCCGAATCGGGTCGGTAGGTGCTCATTTGCCGGTTAATCGATTCAAGCAAAAGCTCGATATCTTCACGGACCCGGGTCAGGGTCACGCCCGGGGGCAGATCCACCAGCTTTACCGACCAGGTGGTACCCATGGTGTCGCCGCTGATCAGATGAATCTGCTGTGGCTGCTGGCAGCTGGCCAGCAGCCACAGCAGACAGACAGCAAACAGGGCCCGAAGGCCCTGTTGTGTGCGCTGGGCAGATCCGTCTGCCCGCCGGAAAGTGAAACGCTCAGCCACCGAAATCATCCAGCATAATGTTGTCACGCTCGACACCGAGATCCTCCAGCATCTTGATCACGGCGGCGTTCATCATTGGCGGACCGCACATGTAGAACTCGCAGTCCTCCGGCGCCGGGTGATTTTTCAGGTATTGCTCGAACAACACCTGGTGGATAAAACCCTTCAAACCGGTCCAGTTATCTTCCGGCTGCGGATCAGACAACGCCAGATGCCACTCGAAGTTCGGATTCTCCGCCGCCAGCTGGTCATACTCCTCGACATAGAACGCCTCGCGCATGGAGCGGGCACCATACCAGAAGCTGATCTTGCGCTTGGAACCGAGGCGCTTGAGCTGGTCGAAAATGTGCGAGCGCATTGGCGCCATACCGGCACCACCGCCAATGAACACCATCTCTGCTTCAGTCTTCTTGGCAAAAAACTCACCAAACGGACCGAACACCGTGACCTTGTCGCCCGGCTTCAGATTGAATACGAACGAACTCATCAGGCCCGGCTGAATATGCGGCTGACCCGGCGGCGGCGTGGCAATACGGATGTTGAACTTGAGCAGGCCGCGCTCGTCCGGATAGTTGGCCATCGAGTAGGCGCGAATCACGGTTTCAGTATTCTTTGCCTTCAGGTCAAAGAACTTGAACCGCTCCCAGTCAGCGCGATACTCGGCCGGAATATCGAAATCCTTGAATGCGATGTCGTACGGCGGCGCCTCCAGCTGGACATAACCACCGGCGCGGAAATCAACAACCTCACCCTCCGGCAGCTTCAGCACCAGCTCCTTGATGAAGGTGGCAACGTTGTTATTGGAAATAACCTCGCACTCCCACCTCTTCACGCCGAAAAATTCTTCCGGCACTTCAATCTTCATGTCCTGCTTGACCGCCACCTGACAGGACAGACGCCAGCCTTCGCGGATTTCGCGCTTGTTGAAGTGGCCTTCCTCGGTCGGCAGGATGTCGCCGCCACCTTCCAGCACCTTGCACTTGCACTGGGCGCAGGAACCGCCGCCGCCACAGGCCGACGACAGGAAAATCCCCTTGGAAGCCAGGGTCTGCAGCAGCTTGTCGCCGGCCGCTACGGTGATGCTCTTTTCTGCATCACCATTTACATCAATGTGTACCGCACCGGTGCTGACCAGCCTCGAGCGTGCCGCCAGAATGATGGCGACCAGCGCCAGCACAATGGCCGTAAACATGCCGACACTGAACGCGATTTCGAAGTTAAACATCGTGCTTGTTCCTCCCGGTTACAGCTGCACGCCAGAGAATGACATGAAGCCGAGGGACATCAGGCCAACGGTGATAAAGGTAATACCCAACCCCTTCAGACCATCGGGCACATCGCTGTACTTGAGCTTTTCCCGGATACCCGCCAGCAGCACGATCGCCAGAGCCCAGCCGATACCGGCACCCGCCCCGTATACCACGGACTCGGTGAAATTGTAGTCACGCTCGACCATGAACAACGAAGCACCGAGGATGGCGCAGTTCACCGTGATCAGCGGCAGGAAGATACCCAGCGCGTTGTAGAGCGCCGGCACATACTTGTCCAGCACCATCTCGAGAATCTGCACCATGGCCGCGATCACGCCGATGTAGCTGAGCAGGCCGAGGAAACGCAGATCCAGCTTCTGCAGCGCCGGCACACCGGTCCAGGCCAGAGCGCCCTCGCCAAGCAGGTTGTGCAGAATCAGATTATTGACTGGCACCGTAATCACCAGCACCACGACAACGGCAATACCCAGACCCAGCGCCGTCTCGATTTTCTTCGAGATAGCAATAAAGGTACACATGCCAAGGAAGAACGCCAACGCCATGTTCTCAACGAACACGGCGCGGATCAGCAGACTCAGATAATGTTCAAACATATTCGCTCTCCGTCAGAATGCGTCGCTGACGCGCGAGTTGGCGGTAATCCGGAACTGATCCTGCTCGACCTGATCCTTCTTCACGGCGCGAATCGCCCAGATGATAAAGCCGATCAGGAAAAAGGCACTCGGCGGCAGCAGCATCAGGCCATTCGGGACATACCAGCCACCCTGAGTCACCTTCTCGAGAATGGTGAAACCGAACAGGCTTCCCGAGCCAAGCAGTTCACGGCTGAAGCCGAGAATCAGCAGGATAAAGCTGTAGCCCAGACCGTTGCCGAAGCCATCCAGGGCCGACGGAATCGGCGGATTCTTCATGGCAAAGGCCTCGGCCCGCCCCATCACGATACAGTTGGTAATGATCAGGCCGACGAATACCGACATCTGCTTGCTGATATCGTAGGCATAGGCGCGCAGGAACTGATCCACCACAATCACCAGCGAGGCAATAATGGTCATCTGCACGATGATGCGGATGCTGCCCGGAATCTGGTTGCGAATCAGGCTGACAAAGAAGTTCGAGAAGGTGGTCACCAGCGTCAGCGCGACACACATCGCCACCGTGGTATTCATGTTGCTGGTTACCGCCAGTGCCGAACAGATACCGATAATCTGCAGGGCAATCGGGTTGTTCTCGATAACCGGCTTGAACAACAGGTCTTTTGCTTTGGCTGCTTCTGCCATCGTCGTTCTCCTTAGTTCGCGGCCGAGAGGGAGGCGGAATCATCTGCACGCAGACGGGCCAGATAAGGGCCGAAACCATTTTCACCGAGCCAGAACCGGACCAGATTATCCACGCCTCTGGTGGTCAGGGTAGCACCGGCCAGGCCGTCAACCTGATGCACAGCCTTGTCACTGCCGGAGTCAACGGTACCCTTGATGACTTCGATCGCCAGCTCACCGCTGTCATTGAACAACTTTTTGCCAGGCCACTGGCTTTTCCAGCGCGGATTATCGACTTCGCCGCCAAGCCCCGGGGTTTCAGCATGCTCGTAGAAGCCCAGGCCCGCCACCGTGTTGACGTCAGACTGCAGCGCAACAAAACCATGCAGCGTCGACCACAAGCCATAACCACTGATCGGCAGGATAATCACCTGCACTTCGCCGGCATCATCAACCGACAGATAAACCTCCGCCACATCCGGGCGGCGGCGAATAGAGGCGATGTCCTCACTACCCTTCAATGCCGTGCTGGCGTCCGGGTTTTTCGCCGCCTTGCGCTGGTTATAGCTTTCCGGCATGTCGACGTACTCACCGCTTTCCAGATCAACAAAGCGACGCTCGATACGTTCGAAGGCAGCCTCGACATCCATGCCCGGTTCATACAGGCCAGCGGCCTGAAGAATGTTCATGCGCTTGTCGAGCACGCGGTTCTGATCCTGCACCGGACGCAGCCCTACCGCCGCTGCAGCAACAAACACGCCGCAGATCAGGCACACCAGTACCGCAATGGTCAGGGTACCGCTGACAGAGTCTTTATTGAAAGCCATCAGGCGAGCCCTCCAGTACGACGCAAGCGACGCTTCATGTTCGCCCTGACGACAAAGTAATCAATCATCGGCGCACACAGGTTAGAGAACAGGATCGCCAGCATGATGCCTTCCGGGAAGGCCGGATTGACCACGCGAATCAGCACCGTCATGACACCGATCAGGGCACCGAACACCAGCTTGCCGGTATTGGTCATGGCGGCAGACACCGGATCGGTCGCCATAAACACCATACCGAAAGCAAAACCACCGATGGTCAGGTGCCAGTACCAGGGCATGGCAAACATCGCATTCGAGCTGCTGCCAATCGAGTTGAATACTGCCGACATGGCCGCCATGCCGAGAAACACGCCGAGCATGATGCGCCAGCTGGCAATTTTGGTGAGCAGCAGAATCGCCGCACCGATGGCAATCGCCAGCGTCGAGGTTTCACCGATCGAACCCTGAATACCGCCCAGTGCGGTCTGCATCCAGGTCAGGTCAACCATGCCGTTGGAGTACGCCACACCGTTCAGGCCGGCGCTGTAGTCGAGCTTGCCTTCAGCCGCCAGCGACAGCGCGGTGGCACCGGAGAAATTATCCACCGCAGTCCATACCGCATCACCGGACATCTGCGCCGGGTAAGCGAAGTACAGGAACGCACGGCCGACCAGTGCCGGGTTAAGGAAGTTCTTGCCGGTACCACCAAACACTTCCTTGCCGATCACAACACCGAAGGAAATACCGAGAAACACCTGCCAGAGGGGAATCGCCGGTGGCAGGATCAGGGTGAAAAGGATGCCGGTAACGAAGAAACCTTCGTTGACTTCATGACCGCGTTTCCACGCGAACAGACCTTCCCAGATAAAACCGCCAACGTAGACCACGATCATGATCGGGATATAGTAAACCGCGCCATGCAGCAGGTTGGCGAGCAGGTTGCCATGATCAAAGCCGGTCAGCGCGGCAACGATCGCGCTGCGCCAGCCTTCAATCGGCTGATAGCCGAACTCGGTGATCTGCAGGTTGGCCTGATAGCCGGTGTTGAACAGGCCAAACAGCAGCGCCGGGAGTGCGGCAAACCAGACCGTCATCATCACCCGCTTCAGATCGATGCCGTCACGCACATGGGCCGCCGAGCTCGTTACCGAGGACGGGCTGTACAACATGGTGTCGAACATCTCGTAGAAGACGTAGTACTTCTGCAGCTTGCCACCATCGTGGAAATGCGGCGCTACCTTGTTGTCGAGAAACTGTCTCAGACTCATGTCAGCCCTCCAGCTCGATGCGGTTCAGATTGTCCCGCAGAATCGGGCCATATTCATATTTGCCGACACACGCGTAAGTGCATAGCGCCAGATCCTCTTCTACCAGCTCCAGCGCACCGAGACCCCGAGCGGTGTCAGTATCGCCAACAATCAGCGCGCGCAGCAGCTGGGTCGGCAGAATGTCCAGAGGCATGACTGCTTCGTAACTGCCCACCGGCACCATGGCGCGTTCGCTGCCGTTGGTGGTGGTGGTCATGGCCAGCTTCTTGCCCGGCATCAGTTTTGACAGATAGATGTTCAGCACCGAGTGACGATTCACACCCGGGGACAAATAACCGAGCAGTTCCCGTTCACGGCCTTCACGCAGCACCGTGACCTGCTGTGACAGGCGTGAAAGAAATGCAAAGGCGTCACGCGCGTGATGTCCATTGAACAGCGAGCCGGCAATGACACGATTGTCGCCGTCTGCCAACTGGCCGGCGGTGAGTTCGCTGGTCGAGGCACCCACGCGGGTGCGCACCAGACGCGGCTCTTTTACCTGCGGCCCGGACAGCGCCACAACACGGTCGGTATCCAGCTCGCCACTGGTGAACAGCTTGCCGATGGCAATGACTTCCGGATACGTAACCGACCAGACCATCTTGTTCGGCCCGACCGGATCAAGGAAATGAATATGGGTGCCGGCATTGCCCGCCGGGTGCGGACCGGCAAAAACTTCTTCACGAATCTGACCACCGGCAAACGATGGCAGTTTCGACGTTGGCGCGCGGCAGACCCAGACCGGGCCATCAGTGAGCCGCGCCAGCACGGCAAGGCCATCACGGAAGGCATCTTCCTGCTCAGCGATGATCACATCCGGATCAGCCGCCAGCGGATTGGTGTCCATGGCGGTAACAAAAATGGAGTTCGGTACCGACCCCGGCGCCGGCACCTTGCCGAACGGGCGGCTACGCAGCGCGGTCCACTGGCCCGATTCAATCAGCTGCTTCTGCACCGCATCACGGGGCAGCCCGGCGAGCGCGCTGCGCTCATGGGCACCGAAATTGACGGCCGTCTCGCTGGCCGCCACCTCGATCTCCACCGACAACAGCACGCGCCTGGCGCCGCGATGAATGGCCTTGACGGTACCCGCCGCCGGCGCCGTGTAATTGACGCCCTCACACTTTTTATCAGTGAACAGCAGCTGGCCTTTTTCGACCTGATCGCCTTCCTGCACGGCCATGGTCGGCTTCATTCCGGGATAATCCGGGCCAAGAATGGCCACAGTGCGGATTGCAGCACCATCGGTAATGCTCTGACGCGGTGCACCGCTGATGGGAAGATCAAGTCCCCGCCTGATTTTGATCATAGCTTCTTGCCCAATTTAATGGTTCCGGGATCACGTCCGGGCTGATGCCCGAACCGGTGAAGCAGCGCTGGAAACGCCCTGTTCCGGCTACTTCCCGAGAAACGGCCGCGTTGTAAACGCCCGGTTTAACCGGGTCGCAGCGGGCGCCATTATAGGGGCACCCCTGTACTGTTGCCAGCCAAACGCCGTAACTGTCGGGCGCAAGCCTCCGGCCCCGCGTTTATTCCTGCGGGAAGGAGGGATACTCCACGCCTGAGACCTGCTGCAAGATGCGCACCACCTGACAGCTGTAACCGAACTCATTGTCGTACCAGACATACAGTACACAATGGTTACCGTTAACAATGGTCGCTTCTGCATCAATTACCGCAGCATGGCGGGCACCAACAAAATCCGTGGATACCGCATCCGGCGAGCTGACGTAGTCAATCTGACGCTGCATCGGCGAGTGCAGGGATACCCAACGCAGGTAGCTGTTCAGCTCCTCCAGGCTGGTTTTCTTCTCCAGTGTCAGATTAAGGATCGCCAGCGACACATTCGGGGTCGGCACCCGGATCGAGTTGCCGGTCAGCTTGCCGGCCAGTGACGGCAGTGCCTTGGCAGCAGCCGTGGCAGCACCGGTCTCGGTGATCACCATATTCAACGGTGCGGCGCGACCACGACGCGGCCCCTTGTGGAAGTTATCCAGCAGGTTCTGGTCGTTGGTGTAGGAGTGCACGGTCTCGACATGGCCGTGAACGATGCCGAACTTGTCGCCAAGCGCCTTCAGCGGCGGAACAATGGCATTGGTTGTGCAACTGGCGGCAGAAATGATCAGGTCGTCAGCGGTGAGAATGTCGTTATTGACGCCGTGAACGATATTCTTGATATCACCCTTGCCCGGCGCGGTCAGGATCACCCGGCTGATCCCCGGGCACTTCAGATGCTGGGACAGACCATCCCGGTCACGCCACTTGCCGGTGTTATCGACCAGAATGGCATTCTTGATGCCGTAGCGGGTGTAATCCACCGTGGTCGGATCGTTCGAGTAAATCACCTTGATGTAGTTGCCGTTGGCAATAATGGCGCTGTCTTCTTCATCCACGGCAATGGTGCCGGCGAACGGACCATGCACCGAATCGCGGCGCAGCAGGCTGGCGCGTTTTTGCAGATCACCCTTGCCGGATTCACGCACCACGATAGCCTTCAGACGCAGCCCCTTGCCGGCGCCGACCTTCTCGATCAGCAGGCGGGCCAGAATCCGGCCGATCCGGCCAAAGCCGTACAGCACCACATCGGTCGGCTCCGGCAGTTCGATATTCTTGCCGATGATCCCGGCCAGTTCCTGGCGGGTGAACTCCTCGATACTCTGGCCGCGGCTATCCTTCTTGTACTCCACCGCGATCTTGCCGATATCAATACGGCAGGAGCTGATATCCAGCTTCATCACTTCCTGCAGCACCGGGAAAGTTTCCACGGCGGACAGCTCGGCGTCCTCGATCTGCTTGACGAAGCGATGCGCCTTGAGAATCTGGATCACAGACTGGTTTTGCAGCGAGCGGCTGTAGACCGTAATGGTGATATTTTTCTCGCGATGCAGACGACCGATCATCGGGATCATCGTCTCGGCGATTTCCTCACGGTTCTTCCAGCGTCCGAAGTGATCTTCCAGCTTGTTCACGGGCAGCCTCTCAAGGTGGGGGGTTCGGGGCGCGCATTCTAGCCGCAAGGGCGTCGCACGGCTACCCGTTCAGGCCTGCATTTCCCCCGGCCGCAAACGCATCAATCCTTCCTGGGCAACGCTGGCCACCAGGGTGCCGTCCTCGGCGTAGATCAGGCCGCGATTGATGCCGCGGGCGCCGGCGGCACAGGGGCTGTCGGTGTAGTACAGCAACCACTGGTCGGTACGCACCGGCTTGTGGAACCACATGGCGTGGTCGATGCTGGCCGCCTGCAGCTGCGGCTGAAAGAAATTCATGCCATGGGGCAGCATGGCGGTGCCCATCAGGCTGAAATCCGAACAAAAGGTCAGCAACACCCGCTGGGTGGCCTGATCGACGTCCAGCGGTTCCGGAATCCGGAACCAGAACATCCGCTCCGGGCTTTGCGGGGTAACATCGAACGGGTTAAGCGGTTTGACCGGCCGGAATTCCACCGACCGTTCCTGCAGGAAAGCGCTGCGAAACGGTTCCGGGATGTTGGCGGCAACCTGTCTGCGGATATTTTCGTCATTTTCAAGATCCGCCGGCATCGGTACGTCCGGCATAGCGGACTGGTGCTCGACGCCCTCTTCTTCCACGGCGAAGCTGGCTGCCAGCGAGAAAACCGCCTTGCCGTGCTGGATGGCGTTGACTCGACGGGTAGTAAAGCTGGCGCCGTCGCGGATCCGGTCAACCTCGTAGATGATCGGCAGGCTGAAATCGCCGGGGCGGAGAAAATAGGCATGCAGGGAGTGCACTGGCCGGTCCGCCGGCACGGTGCGCGACGCCGCCATCAGCGCCTGCCCGGCGACCAGCCCGCCAAAGATGCTGCGCTGCCCGGTGGCCCGGGTCTGGCCGCGGAACAGGTTCTGCTCGAGTGGTTCGAGCTGGAGGATATCAAGCAATTCACGAACAACCTGGCGCATGGATGGCACCTCGTTACTGCGGAAGGCGGGATTGTACCCGGCCGGCAAGGCGAGTGCAGAATATCGGGGGCTGGCTGGGGATATTGGCCCGAGTGGCTTTTGTGTTGGCGTGTTGGCGTGTTGGCGTGTTGGGCAGTGAGCCTCTCCGGCCTTTGTCGTTGTTGAGGTTTCCCGGGACACGCACAAGTACGTCCCTGTAGCTCGTCTCCGCCATCCATGGCTCCGACGGTCCCGGAAAGCCCTGACAGAGACAGAGGCCTCGCATCCCCCATTTTTCAAGCTTTGTGAACTGCCGGTGCCAGATAAATAGTACGTAGCAGGCCCGAGCGCCTGTCATGGGTTGCCGGGACTGTGTGAGACATGGATGTCGAACACAAGCCCCCAGGGATGGGTTCACGGCGTGTCCCGGCAACCCCTGACAGGTGGCCGAGCCGGAGAGGATCACTACTCGACTCCTTCTCTCTCCGCACACATAGAAAACCACTATCACCCCTATCCCACCCGGCCATGTTCCTTCAACCTTTTGATTCCGCTAGACTGCCCCCTCAATTCAGGCAAGACACCAAAGTCGAGACCATGACCCAGATTCAGGTAGAAGACCTCAATATCGCCGCCCAGACCCCGCTGATTCCGCCGCGGGAGCTGAAGGCCAAACTGCCACTCTCCGACAAGGCCCGCGACACCGTCGCCAAAGGCCGCGAAGTGGTACGCAACATTCTTGATCGCAAGGACCACCGCATCTTTGTTGTGATCGGTCCCTGCTCGATCCATGACGTCAAGGCCGCCCACGAGTACGCCGAGAAACTCAAGCGGCTGGCCGAGGAAGTCAGCGACACGGTTGTGCTGGTGTTGCGGGTCTATTTTGAAAAGCCACGTACTACTGTCGGCTGGAAAGGCCTGATCAACGACCCGTACATGAACGACAGCTTCAAGATCGAAGACGGCCTGCATATTGCCCGCAAGCTGCTGCTCGACATGGCGGAACTCGGCCTGCCGACCGCCACTGAAGCACTCGATCCGATCACCCCGCAGTACCTGCAGGATCTGATCACCTGGTCGGCCATCGGCGCGCGCACCACCGAATCACAGACCCACCGGGAAATGTCCTCCGGCCTGTCCAGCCCGGTCGGCTTCAAGAACGGCACCGACGGCGGCCTGGAAGTGGCGATCAACGCCATGCTCAGCGTACGCAGCCCGCACCGTTTCCTCGGTATCGACAGTGACGGCAAGGTGGCGATCACCGAAACCCGCGGCAACCAGTATGGCCATGTGGTATTGCGTGGCGGTGGCGGCAAGCCGAACTATGATTCAGTGTCAGTCACCATCGCCGAGAAGGAGCTGACCAAGGCCGGTGTGTCCACCAACATCATGGTCGACGCCAGTCATGCCAACTCGAACAAGGATCCGGCACTGCAGACGCTGGTGATGGAGAACGTGACCAACCAGATTCTCGAGGGCAACAAGTCAATCGTCGGCTTGATGGTGGAATCGCACCTGAAATTCGGTAACCAGAAAATCCCGGCGGATCTGAGCAAGCTGGAGTATGGCGTATCGGTAACCGATGGCTGCATCGGCTGGGATGTTACCGAACAGTCGATCCGTGATATGGCGGCGAAACTGCGCGATGTGCTGCCAAAGCGTAACGGCGGGAACTAACGACCCAGACCGGTCACCACGCGGGCACGACGATGCACCCGGCTTTCACCACCAGCGGCACGAATCTGCTCATCAACAAAGGCGCCAATTTCACTGACTGCGAGCGACGCCTCCGGCACCCAGCCGGCCAGCGCCTGAAATACATGAATCATTCCTTCCCAGACCTGATAGCGACAGCTGACGCCGCATTCGAGCGCACGGCGGGCAACCCGCTCGGCATCGCTGAGCAGCACTTCACTGCTGCTCACCTGAATCATCAATGGCGGCAACCCGGACAGGTCTGCGTAGACAGGAGAAAGCATCGGCGCCGCCGGATCCTCGCCACGACTGTAGGACGCCGAGACAAAGCGCAGCGCATTAATCGGAATCATCGGTTCGATATCAGCATTGGTCACCAGCGTCTCGCCGGTGCAGGTCAGATCCGCCCACGGGCTGATCAGCACAGCTGCTGCTGGCAGCGCTATCTCCTGCTCACGCAGCGCCAGCAGGGTAACCAGCGTCAGGTTGCCTCCGGCGGAGTCACCGGCAATGACGATATTCTCGGCCTTGTAGCCCTGCTCAAGCAGTGCCCGGTAAGCACTGACCGCATCATCCAGTGGCGCCGGATAATGCCAGTCCGGAGGCTGACGGTAATCCAGAGCCAGCACCTTGGCGCGACAGGCCCGGCTCAATCGCCAGGTAACCGAACGGTGCGAACGCGGTGAACCGAAAAAATAGGCACCACCATGCAGGTACAACACCACCCGGCCAGAGAGCACTTCACGGCCGGTAATCAGCCACTCTCCCGGAACACCGCCGACATCCGCCGGTGCGATATGCACATCCGGATGCACCGGCAGCGCCAGCGTCAAGGTATCAAAACCGAGTTGGGAGAACTTCATCACCCGGCGAGTCAGTGGCACGCGCGCCACCACCGGTTTGACGAAGGTGCGCAGGGTGTTGGCTGCCAGCCGTCCCTGCCAGCTGGTAGCCGGGCGGAATTCAGTGATCTCTTCAAGAGACAGGCTCATATACACACCGGCAGCAAAGATGCCTCAAGACTAAGTGGTCAATTTTGTTCTAACAAGCGACAATCAGGCCAACTTTGACTACCCGGACGTATATGGAAGAGCACGGTCTGCGCGTTCGCTGGCGCCATATTATTTTTGGTACCGACACCCCTGTCGGACAGCGTCGAGTCCATCAACCGCGTGTACGGGCGTCTGGAACTCACTGATGCTGATCTTCGGCAGCTGTGCGCAGGAGGGGTCTACTGGGCCATCCCATCAGCCCCGGCGCTGTGCTATAAACACCTATCCCGCTGAGATAACAGGGACTTGCCGTCACGGAGAGAATCATGAGCGACCACATTATTGAAGCCCGCCGCCAGTTTCTGCGCTATGCGATGGGCTCCGCCCTTGTTGCCGGAGTGACAGGATCGTCAGTGCTGCCGGCGCTGGTGCATGCCATGGGCAAGATTCCCGAACAGCTGATTGCCGGCAAGTCCATCTATGACATGCGTGGCACCGTGTTTGTCGATGGCAAACTGGCCAACAAAGACACCTACATCAGCGCCAACTCGCTGGTGGAAACCGGTCGCAACAGCTACGTCGTGTTTGTAATCGGTTTTGATGCCCATATCCTGCGCGACAACAGCCGGGTCCAGTTCAAGGGCAAGGACAATATCGAGGAGAGCTTGCGGCTCGCAACCGGGAAACTGCTTTCCGTATTCGGTGCGCGCAGCGGCGGTGCCGTGCATCAGGTTCAGACCAGCACTGCCACCATCGGCATCCGCGGCACAGGCCTGTATGTGGAATCGGAGGAAGATGTGAGCTATGCCTGCACCTGCTACGGCAATGTCAATATCGTTGCCAATGCCAACCCGGAAATTCAGGAAAACATCATCGCCACTCACCATGATTCGCCGCGCTACATTGGCAAGGGCGGCGGCTACAGCCAGCTGATCAGCCCGGCACCGGTGAAAAATCATACTGACGAGGAGCTGATGCTGATTGAGCAACTGGTCGGCCGCAAGCCGGCGTTTTCGACGCTGAAATCCTATACCGCACCGCGTAAAGGTTACTGAGCGTCAAGGAGCTCTGATGTCACCGGGAAAGTGGCTACGTACCAGCCTGCTGGTACTGATCTGTGGTCTGTTTGTTCTGCACAGTATTTATCTTCCGCGCCTGCCGCTGCTTGATACTCTGGAGCGGGCCACCTACGACATCCGCCTGCGGATGACTGTGCCCGGTGGCGTCGATGATCGCATCATCATTGCCGACATTGACGAGAAGAGCCTGACGGCACTGGGTCACTGGCCCTGGGATCGCGGCATTCTGGCCCGGTTCATGGACACCATATTCGATCACTATCAGGTGAAAAGTGTCGGCTATGACGTGTTATTTGCCGAACCGGATACGGACCCCGGGGTCAGCGCATTGCGCGGGATGGCGGAAAAGGAACTGAAGTCCGACCGTCAGTTTCAGCGCATCTGGAAGCAGCTCGGTCCGACCCTTGATTTTGACCAGCAATTCGCTGACAGCTTCCGTGATCGCAACGTTGTGCTTGGCTATGTCTTTGCCCATGGCCAGGACAACCGCCTGAATGTGCTGCCACCGCCAGCCGCCGAATTGCCGGAGAGTTTTGTCGGTCGCCTTGAATTGCCACAGCCGCAAGGTTTTTCCGGCAATCTGGAAGTGCTGCAAAACACGGCCTGGGGTGGTGGCTTTTTTGATAACCCGACCATTGATATCGACGGTGTATTCCGCCGCGTGCCGTTGCTGCAGGAATTTGAGGGCAAGCTGTACGGTTCACTGGCGCTGTCGATGGTGCGCGCGTCCCGTAACGACCCGTCGATCGAGCTGATCCTCGATACTCAAAGCAGCTATCCGTTTGTCGATGCCCTGCGCCTTGGCGATCAGGTCATTCCACTGGCACCGCTGGCGACCGTGCTGGTGCCCTACCGCGGCGGCGCCTACAGTTTCCCCTACTACTCCATAGCCGACATTCTGGAACAGAAAATTCCGGAAGAAAAACTGCGCGGCAGGATCGTGCTGGTGGGCAGCTCTGCTCCCGGCCTGAAAGATCAGCGGACTACGCCACTGGAAACCACCTACCCCGGTGTTGAGGTCCATGCCAACCTGATCGCCGGCTTGCTGGATAACAATATCAAACGCCAGCCTGGCTGGGTCATTGCCGTAGAGTTTTTCCTGCTACTGACCATCAGCATCGTGCTCGGCCTGATCAATGCCCGCCTCGAACCGATGCGCAGCCTGGTGGTGACCATGGCCGCTCTGGTGGCCGTTGTCGGTGGCAATATGTATGCCTGGCATAACAATCTGGTGCTGCCGCTGGCCTCGCCGGTGATGCTGATTCTGTTTATTTTCGTGTTCCAGACGCTGTGGGGCTTTTTCGTCGAGGCTCGCGACAAACGCATGCTGGCGAAGCTGTTTGGCCAGTACATTCCACCGGAGCTGGTGGAAGAAATGGCGGAAAGCCCGGACAAGATCAGCGTCAGCGGTGAAAGCCGGGACATGACCGTGCTGTTTTCCGATGTTCGTGGTTTCACCACCATCTCTGAAGGTCTTGAACCGCACGCCCTGACCCAGTTGATGAATGAAATGCTGACACCGATGACCCATGTGATTCATCACCATCGCGGTACCATCGACAAGTACATGGGGGATGCCATCATGGCGTTCTGGGGCGCACCGCTGAGAGACGAAAATCACGCCCGTCATGCCCTGGAAGCAGGGCTGGAGATGGTCAAGGCACTACCGCAGATCAATCAGCGCTTCCGCGACAAGGGCTGGCCGGAAATCAATATCGGTGTCGGCCTGAACAGTGGTGTGATGAGCGTCGGCAACATGGGTTCGGAGTTCCGCATGGCCTATACCGTGATGGGCGATGCGGTAAACCTCGGCTCACGCCTGGAAGGCCTGACCAAGCAATATGGTGTCAATATCATCGTCAGCGAGTTCACCAAAGCCAGGGTGCCGGATTACAGCTTCCTTGAGCTGGACCGCGTGCGAGTAAAGGGCAAGGACGAGCCAGTCATCATTTTCGAGCCGCTGGGCGCCACCGACGGACAGCCGCAAGATCTGCTCGCCCGGGTTGAACGCTTCCATGCTGCCCTGCTCGATTATCGCCAGCAGCGCTGGGATGTCGCCGAGTCAGCGCTGAAATCCCTGGCAGAAGAGGAACCACAGCGAAAGATCTACGCAGTCTATCTGGAACGTATCCGGCATTTCCGTGAGGACCCGCCGGATGTCGACTGGGATGGCGTGTTCACCCACACCAGCAAATAAATAACCACGCCCCCGTAGGAGCCGTCGAGCGACGGCGAAATTCTTTTCGCGGCCGATCGGCCGCTCCTACGAAAGGAAGTACCGACCTCGCCGGGTTAGCCGCAAATGGCAGGATCAGTACCGCACTTGGCGCCCGCACGTATCCAGTTAATCAGCATCTGGTAAAGGGCTTCTCCGTCAACCGTGTCACGATCAATGATCTTGCCACCACCATGCTGGTCGCGGATCGGCTTGCGTAACAGAATACTGCTTTCCGGCTCGATCAGATCGACCCGCTGCAGCACCTCTTCGTACACCGTCGCATCGACGTTATAGACCACCGGGATGCCGGCATACGAGCCACCAAGCTGTGCTGTTGCGCTGTGACACTGGATGCACTGGGTATCACGCCCCGGATAGCTGACATCCCGCAGCACCGGCAGAACATGGTCAACAAAGTTGAGTTGCGCCGGCGCAGGACTCAAGGCGCTATTCACCGTCAGCACCAGCTCCTCGCTATCGCTACCACGCACGTTACTGACCGTCAGCTGCAAAACATAGTCGCCATTGTGACTGGCATAAAAAACTGGCGCCGCCGCTGAGGCATCAGAAAACCGGGTGATCGCAGACGGATCGGGCGTCGATATCACCTGCCACTGATAGCCGGCAGCAAACAGACTGGCACTGGCATCGAGCACTGCCGGGGAGCGCACCGGACGATCCGCTCCGGGTAGCGCAACCGGCAGCCCGGGTGCAATCACACAGGCGTTATCATCGTAACGGTCAAATTCGGGCAGGAACGTCGCCAGCAGCGCCGGCGCGCCTTCACAGCGATCGACCCAGAACTTTTCATAGTTACGCACCGAAAGAGGCATCACACCACGGTGGTACACGTAGTCGACGATCAGATCACTGTAGCCGATAAATTTTTCATAGTTACTGAAGCTGATGGCATTGCCACCGATAGAATCAGGCTGACGTTGGCCAGCACTGTAACCACGCAATGAGTGACAGGCGATGCAATGTGGCTCAACCACTCGCTTGTACAGCACATCCACTCCCTCGGGGCGAACTGCAACCGGCAGGTCCGGCGAACCGATACAGTCGATGTCCGCAGACGGATCAACGCGCCAGCCACACGGCAACGAATCATCCTGATAAGCCTGACCAGACAGAACAGGCTGGCCAGCATAACGCTTGCGGGCAATTTCAACGGCGAAGTCCGGCCACCAATGGCCGGGATCCGCCAGCGCCCGCGCTGCCGTCACTTCATAGGTGCCGAGCACAAAGCTGTTCAGCTGGCGTAGCGCCTCTTCCTGATCGCTGCGCGAATAACCGGCCACATAAGGCGAGTAATCAAAGCTCTCCAGCTCCAGCAGGTTCAGCTTGGCAGATTTCAGCGTTTTCTCGACATAGGGCTCCGCCCAGGGTGTGGCACTGCTGATAATAGCTGCACTGTCCCATGGTGGCAGGGTTGAGCCGTGGCAGAGCAGACAGGGTTGCGGCATCGGCTTGGCGCCACGGCCATCCAGATCGGCCGTCAGGTTAAGCTGACCGGCCGGCGTGAAGGTGAAAAACTTGGCCACCTTGTCTGAGTCCGGGTCATTCGGATCAATCGGCGTGAACTCAATGGCATTGGTACCCTGCAGATGATGCGGGTCCTCAGCAATCGCAGCCTCGACGTTGATCGGCCCGTAATTAGTCGGGTCCCCCGGCTGAACACGCACCACATAGTTGTTAACGAACACTGCAACGCGGCCATCATCATGCTTGCAGCCCTGCATGTTCCGTCCGTAGCCCAGATCCTTGGCATCACGAAAAATGACATGGACCTGCTCGTCACAGCTGTCAAAATCGTTGGCTGCTTTCCAGTCTTCCAGTGTGGTACGGGTATTGTTCGGGTCAACCACACGGTAGTAAGCCTGACTCCAGGTCGTAGACAGCACCTGACCCTGCTGATCATTCAGATACTGGAGAAAATGATCCGGCACTTCGACACCACGTGGCGCGCTGTCGCTGCTCATGTCACCCCGCTCATTACAGGCAGACAGCACCATTAGCAGAGCCAACGGAAAAACAGCTTTGATGTTCATGCTCAGAACCTCTTCAACAGGCTGGCGCGAACCAGATTCCGTTCATAGTGATTGTCCAGATCTGCTTCCACATTCACATGCATAAAGGAAAAATCAAGCGACATGCTCTTGCCAAACGGCATATTCACACCGCCCACATAGGTATTTGTGGTGCCGTCAAGACGATAGGCAATCCACCCGCCACAGAAGGTCTCGTTGTAAGCGTCATCACCTTCAATGGCGGTAGCCGCATTGATCAACGGCAGAATGTCGGTAGCAAAGGCGCCGTTACAGAACACCCTCTGCGCTGAAGAAAATACATCGCCGCGCAAGTGGCTGTAGGTAAAATACAAAGCGTATTTCTGCATCAACAGGTAGTCCACATTCCAGAAAAGGCGGCTGTCTTCCAGATCAAACACCATGCTGCGGGAATCTGCATTTCGATATTCCCCGCCCACAGACATGGTAATCCTGTCTGTGAAACGGCGGGTCACGAACAGTTGCGTCCTGGTTACCGTACTGTCGCGCTGATCAGCGCGGATATTGTCGTCCTGAATGGAAACATTCCACTCGACAATCGGGGCAGAGAACGCCGAACTGGGCTGCCAACGCAGCGCCAGGCTGGAACCGAAGCTGTTGCGATCAAGCAACTCCACTTCGTCGAATCGCTCGCCTTCGCCGAACCAGGACAGAATCATCAGCCCGCGCTGACCTAGCGGCTTGAACCAGCTCAGATTGACCATCATCGAGGCGGAGACATCTTCCACCTGGTCGCGCGTACGCTCTGCGCGGGACTGGTTATCATCCACTGTGGCGGTGATATCCGCGTTGATGCGAAAATTTTCCGGGTCGATGGCTCGCACGGGAAGACTGCAGCCAAGCAAAAAGGTACCAAGGGCAAGTTGCCGGAAAAACATCATGGGGTTCCCTTCCGTCCTTGCGGGATTAAACAAACCGGCGCCGCCAGAGCGGCGCCACAAGCATCAGCCACCAGAACAGTGCAATGACACCGGCACTGTTTGGTCCCGTCGTCGGCGCGACCGGGTCCGCCGGGGCGTCACGTGCTACCGCCACGCCAGCCGGATCACGGATTACACCGTTCGCAGCACCATCAGCATCATTCGGGCCGCCGTCAGTCAGCTGCAGGCGAACGCAATCGCGTCCAACAAGCAAGCCGGGCTGCCACTCGGCTGCATCGAATTGTGGGCACACCCCGTCTGCGCTCAGCGCACTGGCAAGGGCATCATCACCAATCTCGATGAAGTTCTGCCACTGGCCATCAACGTGCTTGCGCCATACCGCTGCCGGCGGAATCGGTTGCACCAATGGCAGAATCACCCGGGCAACCGGATCCGCTGCGCTGAGACCGTGGATCTCGAAGTCATAAATCACACCGAGTACGGAATACTCCGAATCGGCAGGCAACTCGGCACTGTAAACGCGCACACCGGCACGAGCCGCTGCGACTGCGGTATTGCCCGGTGACAATGTCAGGCCAGCTTCAGTGGCAATAGCGTAGCGCAGTGCCGGGCCGGATGCGGTGGTGAGCAGCGGCTGCAGCGTTGGATCATCCAGATTGTCCAGATAATCCGGAACCCCGTCTCCGTCGCTGTCAATAAAGCCCTCATCCGCATCTGCCAGACCATCACCGTCAGAGTCCGTTAGCAAATCGAGTGCCGGCGGTTGATCAGCCAGTACCAGCAACAGCGACTGCTCGGTAACGGCAATACCATCGGACACCGCCAGCTGAATCAGGTACTCCCCAAGAGGCAGCAAGGACGGATCAAAGGTCTGGGTGGCAACATCACCACTGAAACCGAGTAGCGGATCGCTACCCTGCCAGTCCAGTGTCAGCACATGCCCATTAGCGTCAGTTGCCAGCGCGTTGATCTGCACCTGGCCCTGATCTGCATAAACGGTGCGGCGCACAATACCGCCCTGCTGGGCCGACAACGCAACTTCCGGTGCAGCCTGTCTGTCGACGATCAACACCCGTTGGCTGACACTGCCACCCAACACCGCGTCACCGTTCACATTGGTCAAAGTGATATCCACATACCGGTCTTCCTGAACCGGGCCGGCCGCAGTTACCTCAAGATCCAGCGTCGCGGTATTACCACTGGAAACGGTAAATGTTCCCGCTGAAAGCGAATAATCAGTTCCCTGTGCAGCAGTACCACTGAGAGAAAACTCCACATCCAGCGGATAGGTCGGCGCCGTACCACCAAGCCGTAACGTTAGCGGCACGATCTGGCCGCGACCAGCCAGCTGCGCCCCACCGGCTGTTACCAGCGGCAGGATATCGACCTGCTGCTCGGCGAAACCGATATTGCCGGCAGCATCTTCCGCTTCCCAGCGCACCAGATAGCGACCCGGCCGCAATGCGCGCCTGTGGTCGGCTGCCGTCGACATGACCGGCTCACCGTTAATCCCGGTAACGAAGGCTGTCACCGAACCATCAATATCGTCACTCGCAGTGGCGGTAAAAATAATATCGGTCAGATAGGCAAGCTGCTCCGTGCGAATATCCGCCACACTGACCACCGGCGCCACCGAATCAACGATGATGGCCTCGCACTCCACGACCGGGCCAGCAGCATCGGCAACGCAGGTGTTGTACTCATCAAGGTTACTCAGACCATCACTGTCGGCATCGGCTGCAGCATCGGCAGAATCATCGGCATCAAGGCCGTAAAGTGCCTCGATGTCATTGGGAATACCATCACCATCACGATCCGGGTCGCAGACGTTACCGATGTCATCGCCATCCAGATCGGCCTGATCCGCATTGGCGTTCACCGGGCAGTTATCTTCATAGTCTGCGACGCTATCCGCATCAGCATCCTGCAGGGTGACCTCGATGGAGAACGATTCGGTGTCCGCAACGGCACCGTTTTCTCCACCATCCGCTACCCGCACGATCACCGGATAATTTCCGGCGGTGTTCTGTCCCGGCGTCCAGGAAATGACGCCGGTACTGCTGATCGTCATGCCGGTTGGCGCGGTATCCAGACTCCAGACCAGATCGGTACCATTGTTGGCGTCATCCGGGTCGGTGACCTGCACCGCCAGACTGAATGCCGACAACTCCTCGACTGTCTGACCGGCGATCGCGCCGATCACCGGTGCATCGTTGACCGGTGTCACCGTCACGGTCCACTGCTGCACTGCGGCAACGGCTCCGTTTTCCAACCCGTCCTGTACTCGCACTCGTACGGAGCCTGAGGTCAACACGCCATTAGCCGGCGTCCAGGTCACCAGACCCGTGCTGCTGACCGACATGCCGGCCGGCGCACTGGTCAGAGCGAAACTGATATCCGTGCCATTGTTGGCATCGTCCGGATCACTGACCAGAATCTGGTAGCTGTACTGCACATCTTCAGTCGCGGTTA
>JBECKT010000003.1:0-3086 GCA_040235405.1 Alcanivoracaceae bacterium | reverse complement strand
GGTAGGAGCGGCTGACCAGCCGCGATTTTCCGGGATATCGCGGCTGGGCAGCCGCTCCTACGGTAAACATATGCGCTTGCTGTCTGTAGGAGCCGTCGATCGACGGCGAAAGCTCTTCGCGGCCGGTCGGCCGCTCCTGCAGGGGGTTATCTCGTTACCCGAAACAAGGCAATTTCCCCAAACAGATTCGGCATGGCCCGCGTCATCGGTCCGATCTCATGATGCCGGTCTACCACCATCGACTGCAAAATCCGGTAGCCGGCCTCACGACAATGTGCTTCAAAATCATTCACCGTACAAAGATGAATATTCGGCGTGTTGTACCACTGATGCGGCAGAGTAGGGGAGACCGGCATCCGTCCCTTGAAGAACAGATAACCGCGCACCTTCCAGTGACCAAAATTCGGAAAAGTAACAATCGCCTCACGTCCGACCCGCAGCATCTCGGATAACACCAGGTCCGGCCGATGCACCGCCTGCAATGCCTGCGTCATCAACACATAATCAAAGCGCTTGTCCTGGATATTGCCCAGCCCTTCATCAATATCCTGCTCAATAACATTTACACCGCGCTCAAAACAGGCGGCGATATTGTCCTGATCGATTTCCAGGCCGTAACCGTGCACATTTTTCGTATCGCGCAGGTTTTCCAGCAGGGCGCCACTGCCACAACCGAGATCCAGCACCCGGGTATCATCCGGAATCCATGTACGGATAATTTCCAGATCAGGACGCAGCATCGCTCACCTCCACGGCAACACGATGCATATAAGCGCCAAGCAGCTTCAGGTATTCGGGGATGTCGATCAGAAATGCATCGTGGCCCTTGTCGGTATCAATCTCCGCATAGCTGACATTACGGCCGACATGTACCAGCGCATTAACGATTTCCTCGGAGCGCTGCGGTGCAAAACGCCAGTCGGTAGTAAATGACATCACCAGAAACCGGCATCGGGCTTTCGCCAGTGCCGCTTCCAGATCATTGTCAAAATCACGGGCCGGATCATAGTAATCCAGCGCCTTGGTCATCAGCAGGTAAGTATTGGCGTCGAAATTGCGCGAAAACGTCTCGCCCTGATGGCGCAGGTAGGATTCCACCTGAAACTCGACATCAAAACCGAAATGAAATTTTCCGGCGCGCAGATCACGACCGAACTTGGCGCGCATGGCGTCTTCGCTGAGGTAAGTGATATGGCCGACCATGCGCGCCAGAATCAGCCCCTGGCGCGGGTAGGTGTCGTGCAGGTAATAACGGCCACCATGAAAATTCGGATCGGTCAGGATCGACTGCCGCGCCACCTCGTTAAAGGCGATGTTCTGCGCCGACAGCTTCGGCGCAGAGGCAATCACTACCGCATGGCGTACCCGGTCCGGATAATCGATTGCCCACTGCAGTGCCTGCATGCCGCCAAGGCTGCCGCCGATCACCGCCGCCCACTGCTCGATGCCAAGGGCATCGGCCAGCCGGGCCTGGCTGCTGACCCAGTCGCGCACCGTCACCATCGGGAAGTCCGGCCCCCAGGGCTGGCCGTTGGCCGGATTGATGGAGGACGGGCCGGTGGACCCATGGCAGCCGCCGATATTGTTCAGGGAAACGACAAAAAACCTATTAGTATCAATGGCTTTGCCGGGACCAATGGCGGTGTCCCACCAGCCCGGGCGCTTGTCGTCCATGCTGTGGTAGCCGGCGGCATGGTGGTGGCCGGACAGGGCATGGCAGATCAGCACCGCGTTGGAGCGCGCCTTGTTCAGGGTGCCGTAGGTTTCATAGACCAGTTCGTAGGCGTCGAGGCGCCGGCCGCATTCGAGTTCGAGCGGCTGGGTAAACTGCAGGCTGGTCGGGGTCACCAGACCAACGGAGTCGGCGGGAATCGAGTCAGGCATGACGCTCAATGCAGGTGAAAGTGCGGCAAGTCTAAAGGCGGGGTCATGCGCCTGCAATGAATCCGGCGCGACGGATCGCGCTCACAGGCCGAACAGAATCTTGATGAACTTGATTGCCAGCAGCACGATGATCGGGCTGAGGTCGAGGCCGCCCAGTGGTGGTAGCAGCTTGCGTGCCGGCGCCATCACCGGCTCGGTGATCTGAGCCACCAGTTGCACCACCGGATTGCGCGGGTCCGGCGCCACCCAGCTGAGGATGATGCGCAGGATGATGGTCCAGAACAGGTAGTCGAGCAGCAGCCGGGCCACTTCGGTCACCGTCACCACCAGCAGTTGCAGCGGACTGAAACGCATTGCTCCCATGGCCAACAGGCTGACCAGCACCAGCTTGAAGACGATCAGGGCCACGACTGCCACCAGCGCCGCGACATCCATGCCGCCGTAGCCGGGGATAATCTTGCGCAGCGGCGTCAGCACCGGGTTGGTGGCCTTGACCACGAACTGCGACACCGGGTTATAGAAATCGGCCCGCACCAGCTGCAGCAGAAACCGGGTCAGCACCAGAAAGATGTACAGGTCGATAACAAAGCCGAGCAAAAACAAAAATGCGCCCTGCGGATTCATGAACAGCCTCCGGGAAAAAGATGGCGGGCATCATAGCAAACCCGACGCCTCTCTGTAGGAGCCGTCGATCGACGGCGAAAGATCTTCGCGGCCGATCGGCCGCTCCTACGGTTTGGCGCTGCTGTGTAGGAGCCGTCGATCGACGGCGAAAGCGTTCAGCCGGCCAGTTCTTCCGAACGGCGTCGGGCTGCTGCCAGGGCGCTGTCGACCAGCACCCGGAAGCCACCGTCCTCGAATACGCTCAGGGCGGCGGCGGTGGTGCCACCGGGGGAGGTGACCTGCTGGCGCAGCACATCCGGGCCGACTTCGCTGGCAATGGCCAGCTGCGAGGCACCCCAGGCGGTCTGCAGCACCAGCTGGCGGGCGGTGCGCTCATCCAGGCCAAGCTTGCGGCCGGCCTCGATCATGCTTTCCATCAGCAGGAAGAAATAGGCCGGGCCGGAGCCGGATACGGCGGTGACGGCATTCAGCGTCTTTTCTTCATCGAACCAGAAGGTCAGGCCGACGCTGCTGAGAATTTGCCCGGCCAGCTCTTTCTGCTCGGCCGACACCGACGGCTCGGCATACAGGCCGGTGGC
>JBECKT010000146.1:0-36476 GCA_040235405.1 Alcanivoracaceae bacterium | reverse complement strand
TTGTTTGGCAGCCACGGCGCCGTATCACGAACTGACTGCCGGTAACGCGCCACCGCATCCAGAGTGGCTTCGTCTTCGAATGCCAACGGCAGACGAATAATGCGCGTTGCAACTTTCATCTCACCGACCGGCGGTATGGATCGCTCGATATCAAGCAGTGCATCCACCAGCGCACGCTGTGAAATAACCCGGCTGTCATAATTCACCTGCAACGACCTGACCCCGGGTGACAGCTCGATGATCCCGGTTATCGGACTGTCAGCCAGCGCCTGCATCAGGGCGTGGACCCGGAAACGCAGCGTCAGATCAAGAATGTTCTCGCCGTACTCGACCAGAATGTAACGATCCCCGGCCTGACGGTAAGCAACAGAGGGACGCCCGGTCTGCGCCGGCAATTCCGCCAGCACGGTTTCTGACACAGTGTTTTCCGGTTGCGCGCCAAGGCCTTGCTGAATCAGCGGAGCCACGTTGGCCAGCGTTTCTATCGCCCGGTCCTGTGCCAGCTCCAGCGCGGCGGCTTCTTCAAAACTGATGCGGCGAAAACGAATCCTGTCACCGGGTTTGACCTGGCCAACTTTCCACAGCTCGGCCTTGCAGATTGTCACCGGGCAGACGAAACCGCCGAGGCTGGGGCCATCACGGGTCAGAATCACCGGCATATCGCCAGTAAAGTTGATACTGCCGATGGCGTATTCACAATCGTGAATATTGGAGGGGTGCAACCCGGCCTCACCGCCATCGCTACGGGTCCAGCTCGGCTTCGGCCCGCTTAGCCGGACACCGAGCCGATTCGAGTTGTAATGCACTTCCCAGGCTGCGCTGAAGAACTCTTCGATGGCTTCCGGCTGGAAAAAATCCGGCGCGCCGTGCGGGCCATACAGCACCGCAATATCCCATTCAGACGGATACTCCGGCAGCAGCGCAGCTGGCGCTGCGGCCGGATCAAAGACCGGTGCCGGCGTCGGGCAGCCGGGACGAAACTGGCAAATCTCCAGCAGATCACCGCCGCGCAACGGTCGACCGGCGTGGCCACCAAACTGACCCAGAGCAAAAGTCGACTTGCTGCCCAAGTACTCGGGCACATCAATACCGTTACGCACGGCCAGATAGGTGCGGCAGCCTGACGAAGCCTTGCCAACATTCAGGACCTGACCGGCGCGCACAGTAACCGGTTGCCAGAACGGCACCGGCTCACCATCCAGCAGCGCCTGACTGTGCGCACCAGTGAGTGCAATTATTGCGTCGCCATGAAAGCGCAACGACGGACCAATGATGGTGCATTCCAGTGCCGCCGCTGCAGGGTGGTTGCCGACAATCCGGTTGGCCAGACGGAACGCATAATCGTCCATGGGCCCAGACGGCGGCACCCCGATATGCCAGTAACCGGTCCGACCGGGATAGTCCTGCACCGTGGTATAGGTGCCCGGGCTGACGACCTCCATGGCCTGCGGTGCATAACTGAAACTATCCAGATAACGGGTCGAGACATCCCCTCTGGCGAAATCCTCAGCGGCAATAATGCTGCGCAGATAATCCAGATTGCTGGCGATGCCGCAGATCCGGGTGCTGTCCAGTGCTTGCTTGAGTGCTTTGATCGCCTCTGGCCGGCTCTTCCCATAGACGATCAGTTTGGCCAGCATCGGATCATAAAAGGCACTGACCTCGGTGCCGGTATCAACCCAGCCATCAACACGAATGTCATCGGGAAAACTTACTTCGGTCAGGGTGCCCGGTGATGGCTGGAAGTTGCGCACCGGGTCCTCCGCGTAAAGCCGGACTTCAATGGCAGCGCCAGCGGGCTGAACGGATATTGATGATAGTTCCGGCAGCTCACCGGCAGCGACAAGCAGCATCCATTCCACCAGATCCACGCCGGTCACGGCTTCGGTAATGCCGTGTTCAACCTGCAACCGGGTGTTCACCTCGAGGAAATAAAAATCATCGCGACGTGCGTCGTAGATAAATTCTACTGTGCCCGCCGACTGGTAATTCACCGACTCGCCCAGACTGACGGCAGCGGCCATCAGCTTGTCTCTGGTAGCCTCCGGCAACCCCGGTGCCGGTGTCTCCTCGACAACTTTCTGGTTACGACGCTGGATCGAACAGTCCCGCTCCCCAAGCGCGATCACCGCACCCGCGCCATCGCCAAAAATCTGCACTTCGATGTGCCTGGCCTGATCGACAAAGCGCTCGATAAAGACGCCGCCATCACTGAAAAAACTCTGACCAAGGCGTTGAACGGATTCAAAGGCGGCACGCAATGCAGATTCGTCATCACAGCGGGACAAACCAATACCACCACCACCTGCCGTGCTCTTCAGCATGACCGGGTAGCCAATCTGCAGCGCGGCTGTCACAGCCTCATCGATACTTTTCAGCAGTCCGGTACCCGGAGTCAGCGGCACGCTGGCCAGATCAGCCAGCGCACGGGCTTCATGCTTCAGCCCGAACTGACGCATCTGTAGTGGTGTCGGGCCGACAAAAACAATGCCGGCATCGGCACAGGCGTCGGCAAAGTCGGCATTCTCCGAGAGAAAGCCGTAGCCGGGAATGATCGCCTGCGCGCCTGCCTGCAACGCTGCATCAATAATCGCCTCGCCCTGCAGATAGCTTTCCGACGCAGCAGCGCCGCCAACGTGGACCGCCTCATCCGCTTCACGCACATGCATGCTGTTGCGATCGGCATCCGAATAAACAGCAACACTGGCTACGCCAAGACGCTTCAGAGTGCGGATGATACGGACAGCAATTTCACCGCGATTGGCAATCAATACCTTACTGAACATGAGATCTACCCTGCCGTTGTCGTGGTTGCGGAGTTGCGGGTTGCCAGTGTGCTGGCGATGTATGCGCGCCAGCCGCCAAATTCGGTGATATCACGAGCCTCCTGACGAACCCGGTCTTCGCAGATAAAGCCTTTGACCGAGCGGCCATCTGCCAGTCGTAAAGTACCGATCCCCAGCGGCGCAGGTATCAGGGCGACGAAGGAGCCGAACCAGGTGATCGGGATATCCCACAGTTCCACTTCAATTTCAGCGCCCTCGCCGACGCAGATCAGGCCCGGCTTGGGAGGCACGGCATCCGGTAAAGCGAACAGCCGGTAGTCGGATGATGTGGTTGTGCGCTCGACAAACAGCGCACGCCGTTCGACCAGTTGGTAGTTGAGCGGCATTCCCGAAAGGTGGGCGCCAACTACGGCGACACGCACATAATCACGCGCGCACTGATCACGGGAGCATTGCGGAGCAGGAAGGGATTGTCCGGTCGCACCACGGGTCCAGGGAGCATGGCACTGCCAGCGACGAGCGAGATCCTGCAAGGCACGATCCGACCATGCCGGCGCGATCAGGGTAATACCGAATGGCAAGCCGTCTGTGCGCATGCCGGCCGGCACAGATAAAGCACACCAGTCCAGCAGGTTGACAAAATTGGTATAGGTGCCCAAACGACTGTTGAGCAGAACGGGCTCAGCCTGAATGTCGCTGATCCGGTATTGTGTCGGCGCAGTCGGGACCATGAGCGCATCCACTTGCTGCCAGATCCGCCCAATAGTCCGCTTGAGCTCCGCGCGCCGGTATTCGGCGCGAAAGTAATCACTGGCGGCGAAGTGACGGCCCTTGCTGATGATACCTGCCACAACCGGGTCCAGCGTTTTCGCCTGCTGCTCGACAAATTCGCCGACCGCTACGTAGCGTTCCGCCAGCCACGGGCCTTCGTAGAGTAACGCCGCAGCCTGATGCAACAGGGAAAAATCCAGCTCCACCAGCTCAGCACCCGATGCTCGCCAGGCAGCACAGGCTTCGGCGTAACACTGCTGCGCGAGTTTATCGCCAAACCATTCCGGCGCCGCCGGAACACCAAGCCGCAGCGGCGCCGGGAATCCGGCTATCATCGCGGCGCTTTCGCGTGCATACGGATCGTCGCTGTCGAAACCGGCCATCTGCTCGGCAACCAGTGCAGCATCATCGACATCCAGAGCAAATACCGACAGACAATCCAGCGTCCGGCAGGCCGGCACCACACCGCGGGAACTGATCCAGCCACGAGTAGGTTTCAGGCCCACCAGATTATTGAATCCCGCCGGCACCCGGCCGGAACCGGCAGTATCAGTGCCAATGGCAAACGGCACATCACCGCGCGACACTGCCACTGCCGAGCCGGAACTTGATCCTCCGGCAATATATTCCGGGTTAAACGCGTTGCCGACGATACCAAATGGAGATCGCGTTCCGACCAGCCCGGTGGCGAACTGATCAAGATTGGTCTTGCCCATCAGAATGGCACCGGCGCCCTGCAGCTTTTCTATCGCCGGCGCGCTGGAGCTGGCCTGATAAAGATAATCCGGACAGCCGGCAGTGGTTGCCCAGCCAGCAACATCAATATTGTCCTTGACCGCAAAAGGTACGCCATACAAGGGCAGCCGGGTTACATCACCATCGAGGTCCAGCAGGCGTTGCGCCAGCGCCTCCAGTTGCGATGACAACTGCGCATCGGTCGCGAGACATATCCAGGCAGTGTCCTGCCGCTGACGGAGTTGCTGCAGCAATGAAGGCAGCAGGGAGCCCGGACTCCGGCTTGGGTCACGCCAGGCTGCACGCCAATCTTTTATCGTCCATCCATACACGGGGCTGCGCACCTTCTTGTACACAAGACTGAGCACAATAGGACGCAAGGCCCGTGCCAAGCGCCCGGAGCAGACCGGAACGAATCAGCAGGAAGATGTTTTCAAAGGGATTTTTCCGGAGCCGATATATCGGGCGGGCGCCTCGCCGGCAGCCCCAGGGGGTAGCAAATGCACCATCAAAAGGCGCAAAAGCAAAAACGTGCTTCACCAACAAGCAACATCAGCGCTTCAGATACACCAGCAATGCATCATGATCTGACACCACTTCGCCAGCACCCTGATCGCCATTCAAGGCACGGTAACGGCCGGCATTGCCACGGCTGGCTTCAGCCCGTGTGACTCGCGCTTGTAAAGCAGGCGACAAAAGAATGTGATCTATCGCCTGACGGCGGCAACGATAGATATAGGAAAACCGCTGTTCCGCCGGGATCGACTGCCAGGCGGAACTGAATGGTGGCTGGTCCAGTATTGCCAGCGGCTCTGCATAAGGATCCGTGCCCACCGCACTGTTGAAATCACCGATCAGCATTAATGCCTTGCCCTGCGCCAGCCGTGACAATGACCAGTCACGGACTCGCTGCGCCTGGGCCCGACGTTTATCCCGGACGCGCCCCTGCTCAGCCGCTTTATTCAGACCATGACCGCTGCGCAAATGCAGCGCCAGCAGCTCGAAAGCAAAGGGTTCAAGGACTTCAACATGCAGGGGTGGCCGGCTGAATAGCCAGGAACCGCTGCGCTGCTCAGTTGAGAATAATGCCCGCACCGCGCCGATTCTGACCGGCGGCCGGTACAGCATTGCCACGTCGATTCCGGATTGATCATTGCCTTCAAGCAATAAGGGGCGATAACGAGGGCCGCCATCGTTACTGATCTGCTCGGCAAGCGCGCTCAGCATCGCCAGCGTATCGACTTCCTGCAGCACCAGAATATGCGGCAATTGAAGCACTTCACGGATATGCCGCGACCAGGCGGCAAGACGCTGCTGCTGCCGTGTGCCAGTCATTTCTTTTTCCGTCAGGCGCCAGAGATTCTGGGTGGCGACACTGATTTCCTGCCCGGTTGCCGGCGGCACGGCGCTGACTTGCTCCGGCACCGGGCAACCGGCAAAGGACGCCGATGACAGCGCCGCCAGCAGAACCAGCCAGCCTCCGCGACGCCACATCATCAGGCTCAGGGCATTTTCACAATGGCATCGGCGCAGACATCAGGCTGGCCCGCCACGCCAACACACAAACGGGCAAGCTCACCGGCCGCCGGCACCGGATCAAGCCGGAACAGCATCATATGCAGGCCGCCGGTTTGCAGCACCACTTGCGCACCGGCGGGCACCGGCACCTGATGCTGGCGCACCATTTTCTTGCGGCCTTCTGTTTCGATCCAGCCATGGATTTCTGCAGCACCGGCGACGCTGGCGCTGGCGCGGACAATGATCTGCTCCTTGTCACCACTGTTGCGCACGGTGAAATAAGCCGCGGTAGTGCGAGAGTTCGGCGGCACCGCCCGCACCCAGGCATCTTCAATAACCAGCTCGGCGTGGCTCACCGATGCAGCAACAACGACACAACAAATAATGAAGCTCTTCAGAAATGGCAGCTGCAGGAGCGGTAACTGTAGGAGTGGTAACTGTAGGAGCGGCTGATCAGCCGCGAAAGCCTTTCGCCGTCGATCGACGGCTCCTACAGATTTGCGGACGGCTCCGGCAGATTTACGGACGGCTCCTACAGATTTGCGGACAGCTCCCGCAGATTTGCGGACGGCTCCGGCAGGGGAGTTAAAGCAGGCTGCGAACATCGGCAATCAGCTCCTCGGTATTGAAATCGGATTTGAACAGTTTGCGCACCCGTCCTTGCTGGTCGAGCAGGTAAACGAAATCACTGTGCGAAAACATGTATTCCTGCTCGGCCCCCGTCTCGGCCGCTTCCTGCAGGTAGACCACGCCGTAGCGCCGGGCCATAGCGGCAATGTCATCAGCACTGCCGGTCAGACCGATTACTGACGGGTCAAAGAAATTCAGGTATTCCTTCAGGTGCTCCGGCGTATCACGCACCGGATCAAAAGTCACAAACACCAGGTTGACCTGCTCACGCTCTGCGTCGGACAGCTCTTTCCAGGCCCCGACGGTGCGCGCCAGTGTCGCCGGGCAGATATCCGGGCAATGGGTGAAGCCGAAGAACATCAGGCTGAGTTTGCCGTGCAGATCGCGGGCCTCGAAGGTCTGGCCATTCTGGTCGAGCAGGACGAAATCGCCGCCGAGCCGGGTGTTTACCGGCAACTCCGGCTTCGGTTCCGAGCAGGCCGCCAGCCCCAGTATCAACAGCAGGGCAAGCAGGGGGCGCCAGACGGTCGCTTTCATCAGTCTCTCCGGTTCGCTTAACGGGGGGCACAGGGTATAATCCTCGCCCCTTTTGTCAAAGCCTTCGCAGGTCGGTTCCCGCATGGTCCAGAAACTGTACATCCAGACCCATGGTTGCCAGATGAACGAGTACGACTCGTCGCGCATGGCCGACCTGCTGGACGCCAGCCATGGCCTCGAACTGACCGACCGGCCGGAGGACGCTGACGTCCTGCTGCTGAACACCTGCTCGATCCGCGAGAAGGCGCAGGAGAAGGTATTCAGCGAGCTGGGCCGCTGGAAGCAACTGAAGGCGAAGAAGCCGGACCTGATCATCGGTGTCGGCGGCTGCGTCGCCTCCCAGGAAGGCGAAGCGATCCGCGAGCGGGCCCCCTATGTCGATGTGGTATTCGGCCCGCAGACCCTGCACCGGCTGCCCAACCTGATCAACGAGGCGCGCTCGGACAAGGGCTTTGCCATTGATGTCAGCTTCCCTGAGATCGAGAAGTTCGACGCCTTGCCGGAACCGTCCGTGGACGGCCCCACTGCCTTTGTCTCGATCATGGAAGGCTGCTCGAAGTACTGCACCTTCTGCGTGGTGCCCTATACCCGTGGCGAGGAAGTCAGCCGGCCACTGGCCGATGTGCTGGCGGAAGTGCGTCATCTGGCCGAACAGGGCGTGCGCGAAGTGAACCTGCTCGGCCAGAACGTCAACGCCTACCGGGGCGATGACAGTGAGGGCGGGATTTGCGATCTGGCCGAACTGATTGTGCTGATCAGCAGGATCGACGGCATCGGCCGTATTCGCTACACCACCAGCCATCCGGTGGAGTTCTCCGACAGCCTGATCGCGGTGTACGAGGAAGTGCCGGAGCTGGTCAGCCATCTGCACCTGCCGGTGCAATCCGGTTCCGACCGCATTCTGGCGATGATGAAGCGCAACCATACGGCGCTGGAGTACAAGTCCAAATTGCGCCGGCTGAAAAAGATCCGCCCGGAGATCTCATTCAGCTCCGACTTCATTATCGGCTTTCCCGGCGAAACCGATGCCGACTTCGAAGCGACCATGAACCTGATTGCCGAGATCGGCTTCGACACCTCGTTCAGTTTTATCTACAGCGCCCGCCCCGGCACCCCGGCAGCGGACCTGCCGGACGACGTGTCGATGGACGTGAAGAAACAGCGTCTGGCCCTGCTCCAGCAACGCATTTTGCAGAATGCCCGGGACATCAGCCGGCGCATGGTCGGCAGCCGCCAGCGGGTGCTGGTGGACGGGGTATCGAGAAAGGACCCGGGCGAGCTCAAGGGCCGCACCGAAAACAACCGGGTGGTCAACTTCCGCGCCCCGGTTGACTGGATCGGCCATTTTGTCGAGCTGACCATCAGCGACGCCCTGCCCAACTCCCTGCGTGGCACCGATGTGGTGCTGGCCGACGACCGCCGGCCGCTGGCCCACTCAGCGCTTGTCTGACACCATCCGGCGGGATGGTTTTGCCGGCCGTCGGGATAGCGTTATCCTCAAATCATCATCACTGCCCACGGGGTCCAGGACATCGCTTGAAGACTCAATCCGCAACCCGTACCGTCAGCCTTGAACCCTATGACTCCCGTCGTCTGGCCAGCCTCTGTGGCCGCCTTGACGAGCACATCAAACATATTTCCGGCCGCCTCGGCATCGACATCAGCAACCGCGGCAACGAATTCCAGCTTAGCGGCGAGGAGCCGGCCCTGCGCATTGGCCAGCAGGTACTGCGCCGGCTGTACGAACAGACAGTCGGTGGCGGCGACCTGACCCCGGAAACCGTACACCTGCACCTGCAGGAATCCGGCGCCGAGGACAACACCGTTGACTTCCCGCAGGACGAGATCGTGATTCGCACTCAACGCGCCAAGCTCAAGCCGCGGGGCGAGCACCAGCGTGAATACGTCCGCAAGATCCGGCGCCACGACATCAACTTCGGCGTTGGCCCGGCCGGTACCGGCAAAACCTGGCTGGCCGTCGCCTGCGCGGTAGAGTCTCTGGAAAAGAATGAAGTCCAGCGCATCATGCTGGTGCGCCCGGCGGTGGAGGCCGGCGAAAAACTCGGCTTCCTGCCCGGCGATCTGGCCGAGAAAATCGACCCTTATCTGCGCCCTCTGTACGATGCCCTGTATGAAATGGTCGGTTTCGACAAGGTCGCCAAGCTGATGGAACGCAATGTCATCGAGGTGGCACCGCTGGCCTATATGCGTGGCCGCACCCTGAACGGCAGCTTTGTCATTCTCGACGAAAGCCAGAACACCACCCCGGAACAGATGAAAATGTTCCTGACCCGGATCGGCTTCGGCTCGCGGGCGGTGATCACCGGCGATATGACCCAGGTCGATTTGCCCAAACACATCAAGTCCGGCCTGAATCATGCATTGACCGTACTGGATGGCGAGAAGGACATCGGCGTGACCCGTTTCGACAGCCGCGACGTGGTCCGCCACCCGCTGGTACAACGTATCGTTGAGGCCTATGAGCGCCACGAACATGACACCAATACCGGTCGTTGAGCTGCAGAGCGACCTGCCGGCGGCGGGTTTGCCGGCGGCGGATCAGGTGCAGCGCTGGGCCGAAACGGCGGCCCGGCTTGCCGGTGGTGCCAGCGGCGAGATTGTCATCCGCATTGTCGATGAAGCGGAAAGTCAGGCCCTGAACCATGACTATCGCGGCAAGAATTCCCCGACCAATGTACTGTCATTTCCTTTCGAGCTGCCGGAAGGCATGCCGGAGCAGATGCGCGCCGAACTTGGCGAAGGCATCATTGGTGACATTGCCATCTGCGCTCCGGTGGTAGAACGTGAGGCAAAAGATCAGGGCAAGGCGGCCGAGGCCCACTGGGCCCACATGGTCATCCATGGCGTGCTGCACTTGCTCGGCCATGATCACGTCGAGGATGCCGGTGCGGAGATCATGGAAGCAATGGAAATCCGTGCCCTTAGCGAGCTCGGCTATCCCAATCCCTATTTCACTGAAACTGTCTGAATAACAGGAGTTGTCATGCCGGAAGAGGTTTCCGACAGTAACCCCGGTCGAAGTTGGCTGGACCGGATTTCCCAGTTCTTCGGCAACTCGCCGACCAGCCGGGAAGACCTGGTCGAGCTGATGCGCTCGGCCCGCGATCGCGAAGTGATCGATAGCGAAACGCTGGGTATCGTCGAAGGCGCCCTGGAAATGGCGGACATGAAGGTGCGTGACGTCATGATTCCGCGTACCCAGATGGTCGCTATCCGGGCCACCGGCCATCCACGGGAATTCCTGCCTGCGATTATCGAATCGGCACACTCTCGTTTCCCGGTGCTGGGTGATGACCCGGACGAGGTCCTCGGCATCCTGCTGGCCAAGGATCTGCTGGCGCTGATCGTCGATCCGGCCAGAATGGATCGCTTCAGCATCAAGGACCACCTGCGCCAGGCGCTGATTATTCCGGAGTCCAAGCGTCTCGACTCGCTGCTGCGGGATTTCCGTATCAGCCGCAACCATATGGCCATCGTCGTCAACGAGTACGGCGGCGTCGCCGGGCTGGTCACCATTGAGGACGTGCTGGAACAGATCGTCGGCGAGATTGAGGACGAGCACGATATCGACGAAGATGATTACCTGATCAAGGAACTGGGCGCTGGCGAATACACCATCAAGGCCCTGATGCCGGTCGAGGACTTCAACGAACACTTTGGCAGCAAGCTCAGCGAAGAAGAGTTCGATACCATCGGCGGACTGGTACTAAAGCAGTTCGGCCGACTGCCCGCGAGAGACGAGTCGGTGGAGTTCGGTGGTTTCCGCTTTACCGTGCTGAGTGCCGATAGCAGAACAATAAGACTGTTGCACATGACGCCAGTGGGGAGCGCCAATGATACCGAAGCCCGCAACGGAGACGACCGGCCTTAAATCCGTACCCTGGGTTGGGCTGGGCATTTTCCTGATCTATCTGCTGGTTCACCTGACTCTGCAGAGTGACGAGCTTGAGCGCCAGCAGGAAATGGCTGACTGGTATCAGCAAAGTGGCCTGTTTGAGCTGGAGTGGGAAAACTATATTTCCTGGCTGCGCATCAGCGGCCAGATCAAAAAAGCCGAAGCACTGGCAAAGGCCCGCGCTGACGGCGACAGGGTTACGGTATTCCGGGCCATGGCATTTGACCCGGCCTTCGAAGCGGAAAACCAGCTGCGTGGAGACCAGTACTGGGATTACCAGCAGATGGCCAAATGGCGCGAGATGCGCGACAGCTTTGCCGAGCGGGCCGGGGAACTGCCCGGCGTCAAGGCGGGCCTGAATCCCTACGCTCCCCGACCTTCGACCTATCTGACCTGGCATTTCCTGCATGAAAACCTGTGGATCTGGCTGGTTGCCCTGCTGGTTGCCCTGCCCTTCCTGTGGCCGGTGGAGAACGAACTCGGCCATGCCAAGCTGGCAGCGATCTGGATTATCAGTGGCGTTATCAGCGGCCTGATCTATGTCGCTTTCCTGTCCCACCGTTATGAGCCTCTGACCGGCAGTACGCCGCTGGCCGCAGCGGTGATTGGCATGTATCTGGGCCTGTTTGCCCTGCGCAAACTGGATTTCATCTGGTTCGATCCACGCCAGAAAAAATTCCGCACCACCGCCCTGCCGGCGGCAGTGCTGGCACCGCTGTTTCTGATCCTGCCGATCTACGAGACCCTCGCTGGCGGTTCGGCGCCACACGTCTGGCTGGCCCAGCTGGCCGGCCTGCTGAGTGGCGCCGGTCTGGTGCATCTGGCCCGTAGAGCGGAAGTCAGCGGTGCCGAGCAGCAGGCAGAAGAAACCGATGATGCGGAGCGTCAGCTGAGACAGCAGCTGACCTCTGCCTGGGCGTCCATGTCGGCCATGGCGTTTCGTGATGCGGAGCAGCAGTTCGAAGCAGCATTGAAGCTGGACCCGTCGCAGTTTCTTCCACTTACCGGTTTGTATCAGCTGCGCAAGCTGAAACCGGACACGGAGGTTTTTCATGAAACGGCCCGGCGCGTACTCAGTGCGGACATCAGTGACGAGGGGCTACTGAAGCAGCAGTTCACTATCTATCGCGACTACTGCAAGCGGATCCCGGACACCAATGAAATGCCACTGGAGATTCGGGTAAAAATGATTGCTCATCTGAGCCGGCTCGGGGAAAGCAAGGAAGCCGACAAGCTGGCTACCGATATCGAAAAGCGGGGAGAACGACACCCGATGCTGGCCCGCTCTATGGTGCTATTGTCGCAAGCGCTGCAGAACACCAATCAAGGGCGCAGTAACCACCTGCGTATGCTGGCAACGCGCCTCAGCGAAGAAACCACCGCGTAGGCGCCGTCGATCGACGGCGCAAGATTTTCGCGGCCGATCGGCCGCTGCTACAGTTTTGCGATCTCCTCACGGCACTGCTCCACCATGTCCCGGGTCTTGATATCCCGGTAGCGGGTTTCAACAAAGCGAATGTATTGTTCCGCCTTGGCCGCCAGCTTGAACTCCGTGGCCAGCAGTTTTGCCAGAAACAGATAGGCCTCGGCGATACCCGGCCAGGTCGGCGCCCGCTTGTGAATATCCAGCAGCAGATTGGCTGCTACCTTGGGCTGCCCCTGCTCGGCAAACAGCTTCGCCATTTCCCAGGTCATTTGCACCGTGTTCGGCTTGAACGACGGATCGATTTCCCGACAACGACGCATCAGATCCATCGCCCGGGTCGGGTGGTTGTTCTTCAACAACACCTTCAGATAGTTGTCGGCAAACTCAAGCTGTTCGGTACGCCGCTCCAGCGCATCCAGCAGGCGCTCATACTGCTCGTTGAACGGCAGTGAATCCTTCTGCTTTTCCAGCTTGCCCTTGTAGGTTGAAATGATCTTGTCGAATCGGCCCTCACGCAACAGCACCGCCTGACGACGCTCTTCCTCGGGGCGCCGGCTCCGTCGACGCCGCTGGGCCGACTCACTCATCTGCTGCGACTCATAACCCAGATTGCCCTGATGCCGGCAAATCAGATAACCGGTCAGATGTGCGGTCACCACCCACAACCAGCCAACAATCATGGCCGCCAGCGGCCAGGACAGAAAACCCGGCAGCAGGTCATAAAGAATGCTGATGAAGATGGCGCTGGCGGTATGCAGGAAAAACATTACCCCGGCCATAGCCGGATACTCAAGGCCGACACTGGCCAACGTGGAGAGCAAACGTTGCGGCGCCAACAATGTGACCAGCAGATTGCCGCTGAGGAAAGTCTGGATCAGCAAACCCGGCAACAGAAACCACAATCCCAGTGTGATCAGACTGCCCTGCAGCATGCCGTAGGTGATGTAGGCGTAGCCGCTGGCCACCCCGGCAGCCGCAAACAGTAGCCAAAGCTGGATGCCGGCCGGCCAGCCTTCCGGTTTCAGCATGGCCTGATAGCCCGGCGCTTTCATCATGCCTTCCGCACTTTGGTCGATGACCGCAGCGCCATAGATACCCAGCAGCACGCCAATAGCAGCGGCGATGCCGATACCGACCAGCCCACCCGGCACCGCGACCATCAGCAGCGCCACCGCGACCAGTACCAGACCGGCATTTTTTACCAGCGGGTATTCAATAAAGTGCGACAGGATTTCCCAGAACGGATCCTGAGCGATGCGGCGACCCACCTGCTGCAGCGGCTTGTTGCTCAGAAACGAACGCGCCCGGCCACCGTCGGCGGAGTCGTCGGAAGCAACGCAGGTGTCACAAAACAGGATGCCGTCATCACTGTCATACCAGGTGGCCTGCTCACCGGGATGGTACTTGCAGGTCTGTTTCATTATTCTCTCCCCCGGTTTCATCGCGCTGCCCGCTTTGCTCTTTGCAGAGTATTCTGCCGCAGAGCACTACCGGCTTTGGCTGGCAACTTCAGTCAAGTCTTAATTCTTAAAGCAATCCGGTGTACTTCTCAATGGACAAGCTGTTGTTTTCGCTGATCGCCGGTTTGCTCTACCCACTTGCCTTCGCTCCGTGGGGCTGGTGGCCACTGGTACTGGTGTCGATTGCCCTGTTCTGGTGGAGCCTGAACGAAGCCTCCGCCCGCCAGGCCGCACTGCGCGGCTGGCTGTTCGGGCTCGGCAGTTTCGGCTTCGGTGTCAGCTGGCTGCATGTTTCCATGTATCAGTACGGCGGCACGCCGCTGTGGCTGGCGCTGCCAATGACCGGCCTGTTTGCCGCCGCTATGGCGCTGTATCCGGCATTGCTGGCGGGACTGACTGCGCGCCTCGGCCGCCATAGTATGGTCTTCGCCGGTCTGTGGCTGCTGATCGACTGGTTGCGTGGCCTGCTGCTGACCGGTTTTCCCTGGCTCTACCCCGGCTACGCCATGACCGACACCCCGCTCAGCGCACTGGCGCCATTAGGCGGGATCTGGCTGGTGTCACTGGTCACGGTAGCAGCAGCAGTAGCGCTGGCGGAACTGGCCCGACGGCGCTGGCAAACTGCAATACCGACCGCAGCACTGGCGTTGGCCGGCACCCTGATCAGCTTGCTCCCGTTGTCGTTTACCGAACAAACCGGTGAACCGATCAAGGTTGCATTAGCGCAGGGCAATGTCCCGCAGGACCTGCGCTGGCAACTGACCCAGCAGGACGCCACCCGCGCCATCTATGCCGACCTGACCGGCCAGGCCAGTCCCGGCAGTTTACTGATCTGGCCGGAGGCCGCCATTACCGAGTTCTATCAGGATGCCCGGCCATTTCTGCTCGAACAGGGAGAGCGGATGAACAGCCGGGGGGGCGCACTGATTACCGGCATTCCCTGGCGCGAATACGGCAGCGCCGGGCCAGAATACTTCAACAGTGTCACCGTACTCGGCGGCGGTCAGGGGCTTTATCACAAGCAGAAGCTGGTGCCATTTGGCGAGTATGTCCCGTTTCAGGAACAGATCCGCGGCCTGATTCCGTTCTTTGACCTGCCAATGTCGAGCTTTTCCCGCGGCCACGCCGACCAGCCCAACCTGACCGCACGGGGCCTGACGATATCGCCGTTTATCTGCTATGAAATCCTTTATCCGTCGCTGGTAGCGCAGCGTAGCCGGAACAGCGACCTGCTGCTGACCATCAGTAACGACGCCTGGTTTGGCACCTCCGCCGGCCCGCACCAGCATTTCCAGATGACCCGGATGCGGGCGCTGGAAACCGGCCGCTGGCTGCTGCGCGGGACCAATAACGGCATCACTGCCCTGATCGGCCCGGACGGCAAGGTTCGCGCCCGGCTGCCCCAGTTTGAACGGGGTCTGCTGGAGGGGGAGGTCCGGGCTGTCTCCGGCACAACGCCGTTTATGCTGACCGGCCCGGCGCCGACCCTGTTGCTGGCGCTGGCACTGGTGGCGCTGGGCCGGATCCGCCGTCATCCGTAGGAGCGGCTGATCAGCCGCGAAGCCTTTCGCCGTCGATCGACGGCTCCTGCAAGTGCCTCACGACAGCTATACTCTGTCGGCATATTTATATTCCTGAATTGCATTCATATACCCTTGGGGGTATAAATGGGGCATCGTAACGCGCGGGAGATCTGCCATGCAGAAGCCAGACGTCAAAGCCTTTTTCGACCCGGACACCTCCACCGTCAGCTATGTGGTCAGCGACCCGGCGACGAAGCAATGCGCGATTATCGACTCTGTGCTGGACTACAACCCGAATGCCGGCACCACCGATACCGGCTCCGCCGACCAGATCATCGACTATGTCCGTGAGCAGGGGCTGGCGGTGCAATGGCTGCTGGAAACCCACGTCCATGCCGATCACCTGTCTGCCGCGCCCTATCTGCAGGAAAAGGTCGGCGGCCGGCTCGCCATTGGCAGTCATATCCGCACGGTGCAGGAAACCTTCGCCAAGGTGTTCAACGCCGGCAGTGAATTCCAGCGCGATGGTAGCCAGTTCAACCAGCTGTTTGCCGATGGTGACACCTTCCGGATTGGCGACATCGAAGCACGGGCCATGCACACCCCCGGGCATACCCCCGCTTGTATGACCTATGTGATCGGCGATGCCGCCTTCGTCGGCGACACCCTGTTCATGCCGGATTACGGCACCGCCCGCTGCGACTTTCCCGGTGGCGATGCCCGGGTGTTGTATCAGTCGGTGCAGCAGCTTTTCTCCCTGCCTGACGACACCCGCATGTTCCTCTGCCACGACTACCTGCCGGCCAACCGCAGCGACTATATCTGGGAGACCACTGTCGCCGCGCAGAAACGGGAAAACGTCCATATCCATGCCGGCGTCAGCGAGGACGAGTTCGTCGCCATGCGCAGCAAACGGGATGCCGAACTCGACATGCCGCGCCTGATCCTGCCGTCGGTGCAGGTCAACATGCGCGCCGGGCACATGCCGCCAGCGGAAGACAACGGTATCCAGTATCTGAAGATTCCGGTTAACGTGTTGGCACGCCGCTAAAGCGGCGCATCCCATACTGAACGGAGAGGGAAGGATGCATTATCCGAAACTGAGCTCGACCCTGACGGTAGCACCGCAGATCCGCCCGGATGATCTTGAGGCGATTGCCGCCGCCGGCTACAAGGCCGTGATCAACAATCGTCCGGATGGCGAGGAGACGGGCCAGCCGAGTGCCGCAACGATGGCTGCCAAAGCGGCAGCGCTGGGCATGCAGTATTTCCACCAGCCGGTGGTCGGCGGGGCGATCAGCGACAAGGACATCGAGGATTTCGAGCAACTGATCCAGAACGCTGAAAAGCCGGTGTTTGCCTATTGTCGTACCGGTACCCGCTGCACCGTGCTGTGGGCGCTGACCGAGGCTGGCAGGCAATCGCCGGAAATGATCGTCAACCGCGCGGGGGAAGCCGGTTATGACCTGCACGGCCTGCTGCCCCGGCTGATTTCCCGTTGGCAGGATCAGCATGGCTGATAACCGTCTGCGCCGCCTGCTGCCCGCGCTCGATTGGCTCGGCAGCTATCGGCGTGGGGACGCCCTGTCCGACGCCATGGCGGCGCTGATCGTCACCGTCATGCTGATTCCGCAAAGTCTGGCTTATGCCATGCTTGCCGGACTGCCGGCGGAAGTCGGTCTGTATGCCAGCATGTTGCCGCTGCTCGGCTATGCCCTGTTCGGCTCCAGCCGGACGCTGGCGGTGGGCCCGGTGGCGGTGGCATCGCTGATGACTGCTGCGGCAGTCAGCAAGGTAGCGGAACCGGGCAGTGACCAGTATCTGGCTGCGGCCATGATTCTGGCGCTGCTATCCGGCCTGATGCTGGGCGCGATGGCGCTGCTGCGACTGGGCTGGATTGCCAATCTGCTGTCTCATCCGGTGATTGCCGGGTTTATTACCGCCTCCGGCATCCTGATTGCCGCCAGTCAGATCAAACACCTGCTCGGCGTGTCCGCCGGCGGACACACGCTGGTGGAAATTGTGGCCGGCCTGATTCCTCAACTTGGTGTCGCCCATTGGCCGACGCTGATGATCGGCATCAGTGCCCTGCTGTTCCTGTTCTGGGCGCGAAAAAAGCTGAAAATCGTGCTGCAGAAAATGAAACTGCCGACTCTGGCCGTGGAGCTGATTTCTCGCGCCGGGCCGGCACTGGCGGTGATCGTCACCACTGTCGTGGTGGCCCACTGGCAGCTGGACCAGAGCGGCGTGCGTGTGGTCGGCGCCGTGCCCGGCGGCCTGCCCGGCCTGACGTTGCCACAGTTCGATACCGGACTCTGGCAATCACTGCTGATGCCGGCCTTCCTGATCAGCCTGATCGGTTTTGTCGAGTCCGTATCGGTGGCGCAGACACTCGCGGCGCGGCGGCGCCAACGAATCAATCCGAATCATGAGCTGGCAGGTCTGGGCGCTGCCAATATCGGCTCGGCGATCTCCGGCGGCTTTCCGGTCACCGGCGGCTTTGCCCGTTCGGTGGTGAACTTTGATGCAGGAGCAGTCACACCGATGGCCGGCATATTTACCGCCATTGCCATTGCCGTTACCACGATGTTCCTGACACCCTGGTTTACTTTCCTGCCTAACGCCACACTCGCCGCCACCATCATTGTCGCGGTGCTGTCGCTGGTAGACTTCGGCATTATTCGCCGTACCTGGCAATATTCGAAGATCGATTTCACGGCAATGATGCTGACCATTGCCGGTGTGTTTCTGATCGGCGTGGAGGCCGGCGTGGTGCTGGGCGTGGCGGCTTCGTTGCTGCTGTTCCTCTGGCGCACCAGCTCACCGCACATTGCCGTGGTGGGTCAGGTGCCGGGCACCGAACATTTCCGCAACATCAAACGTCATCAGGTTATCACCAGCCCGACGGTGCTGTCGGTGCGCGTTGACGAGTCGCTGTATTTCGCCAATGCCCGCTATCTGGAGGACTTTGTTTACGATACCGCGCTGCAGAAACCGGAGATTCGTCATGTGGTGCTGCAATGTTCCGCCGTCAATCTGATTGATGCCAGCGCGTTGGAAAGTCTCGAATCACTGAGCCAGCGCCTGCAGGATGCCGGCGTTACCCTGCACCTGTCAGAGATCAAGGGGCCGGTCATGGACGCACTGAAGAAAGTGGATTTTATTGACCACCTCAGCGGCCGTCTCTTCCTGAGCCATTATGCCGCTCTCAGAGAGCTCGACCCGAGCACCACGCTGGATGGCAACAGTCAGATCGGCACCAGTACGCCGGTGTAAAGAACCGGCCCGGTCGGCACACCAACGGCCGAACCGCCCGCAGGCTCCAGACTAACCGCCAGCAGTAACTGTGACTGCAGCGCCGACATCTGTTCGGCTGTCAACTGCAACGTCTGCACCGACTGTGCAGGGCGAATGGTGCCAAGCGACAGCGGCGCGCTGTCTGCAGGCACAATCCACAGTTCGTAATCGAGACCCGCATCCGCCGCCTTCGCCTGCAAGCTGGTTATGCGTAACTGCCTGCTATCCGCTGCAAGCGCCAGCGACCAGTACTGCGAACCATCATCCTGCAGAATCGCCGCAAACACAGGGGCTGGCACCCGCTCCTGCGGCGGCGTCCACCACAGAACAAACGCCAACAACAGAGACATGACAGTGGCGGCCGTACCCCACCATTGCCACCAGCCAGCGGCTCTGGCCGGCGTGGTTCCCCAAAGGCGCTGCTCGATCCGTTGCCAGTGTCGCGCAGGTAACGGCTCCCCTGATGGCACTGCGGAAAGCATCAGGCCAAGCTGTGCTTCCCAGAACCAGACTTCCTGACGAACTCTGGCCGACTCTCTCATATGATGCTGGAAGCGATACCTTGCCGGCCCGCGCAAAGTACCCAGGACATATTCTGCCGCCAGCTTCTCCACAACCTCTTCGCGCAGCTTCATGAGCCCAGACACCGTTTCAGGGCGCCAAGCCCTCGTCGCACCCAGCTCTTTACCGTGCCGAGTGGATGACCAAGCTGGCGAGCTAATTGTTCATGGGAGAGCCCCTGATAAAAGGCCATGGCAATGGACTCGCGCTGATGTCCGTCAAGTTGTTCAAGACACAACGCCAACGCCTTTGCCTCATGCTCAGCAGCGAGCCAGTCATCCATGTCCGGTAGCGAAGCGATCAGGTCGTCAGCATGCTCATCAATATCGCTGTGTGACCGCCTCGCCCGACACATATCAATGGCGGCGTAACGACCGATAGTCAGCATCCAGGCCAGCGGCGCACCGCGGTCGCCGTGATAATCGCGCGCGCCGTGCCAGATCCGTATAAATGCCTCTTGCACTGCATCTTCAGCCTGTTCCCGATCACCGAGAATACGCAAGCACACTGCCATCATACGACCGCAGGTCTGGTTATAAAGCTGCTGAAATGCAAACCGGTCTCCGCGCGCCACCGCTGAAATCCAGATCGCCTCATTATCATCCCTGCTTTGCCCGGCCATGCTATACCCGCAAGTTTTTTCTCACCTTACACCGCGCCAATGAAGACGGCGTGAAAAAACACGTGACGTTCGGGTGAACAGAATAAATAAAAAAATATTAATCACTAACTGCATCTGATCTGGTGGCTGCGTCGTACCTGTAGCTGAACCTTACCTGTTTCAACAAGGAGAACGACAATGCACGTAACGATCCGGAAAGCCGTACTGTCTGTCGCCATTGCGGCAGCCTGTACCAGTTCCATCGGCCAGGCTTCCAGCCACCGGGAGGCGCCAAACATTACTCACATGCCGAAAGTGGATGCATCCGATTTCTATCTCTTCCGCAGCTATGAGATAGGTCGGGAAGCCTATGTCACGCTGATCGGCAACTATCTTCCGCTGCAGGATGCCTATGGCGGTCCGAACTACTTTGACCTTGATCCGGATGCACTGTACGAGATTCATATCGACAACAACGGCGATGCTGTCGAGGACATCACCTTCAGCTTCCGCTTTTCCGATGTATTTGCCGACCTGAAAATCCCGGTGAATGGTGTTGATGTTGCTGTCCCGCTGAAAAATATCGGCGGTATCGGCCCCGGCAATGGCGACACCGGCGCGGTCAACGTGCGTCAGGAATACAGCATTGCCATGGTCCGTGGCGACCGGCGACAGGGAACCGTGAGCAGCCTTGCCAACAGCGCTGACGGCAGCCTCTCTTTTCGCAAACCGCTGGACAACATCGGCAACAAATCCATTACCGATTACCCAGCCTATGCTGCCGACCATATCTATGATGTCGCCATCCCGGGCTGCGACAGCGGCCGCGTGTTTGTCGGCCAGCGGCGCGAGGGCTTTGCCGTTAACCTTGGCGAAATCTTCGATCTGGTGAATACCAATCCGCTCGGTGGTGTCGCCGATGAAGCCGATGACCTTGCCGACAAAAATGTCACCAGTATTGCCCTGGAAGTGCCGGTCAGCTGCCTGACCTCCGGCGGTGAAACGGTGATCGGTGCGTGGACTACCGCCAGCGTGCGTCAGGCCAGAGTGCTGAACCCGAGTCCGTCAATCACAGCCAAGGGTGCCAGTATCCATGGTGGCGCCTGGACGCAGGTATCACGTCTCGGCATGCCGCTGGTAAACGAAGTCGTTATCGGCCTGCGCGACAAGGATCGCTTCAACGCCAGTGAGCCGCGCAATGACGGCCAGTTTGCTACCTATGTCACCAACCCGACGCTGCCGGAGTTACTGGAGATCCTGTTCGGTGATGCCGGTGCGGTAGCCCCCAACCTGTTCCCGCGGACCGATCTGGTGGCCGGCTTCCTGACCGGAATTGAAGGCCTTAACCAGCCCGCCGGTGTTATCGCCTCGGAGATGTTGCGGCTGAACACCGCGGTGGCCATTACGCCGTCTGGCATGCAGAACAACCTCGGCGCGCTCGGTGCCGACAACGCCGGATTTCCGAATGGTCGACGCCCGGGAGATGACGTTGTAGACATCGCCCTGCGTGTAGTGATGGGTGCGCTTATTCCGGCACCGGAGATGGGTGAGGACCCGGCGCCGAACCGGGACCTGCCATTCACTGATGGCGCCTATGTGGACGAGTTTGCCTTCGACAACACTTTCCCGTACCTGACAGCGCCGCTGGCGGGATCACCCAACAGCACCCCGTAACAGGAGCTCCGCCATGAAGAACCTCAAACTTGCAATGCTTGCAGCAACAGCCTCGCTGACAGCGGCAACGCTGTCCGGCTGTGGCGGCGGAGACAACAGCAACGTCCGTAACTTCACCGGATTTGTCGCCAAACAGTTCAACAAAACCAGCGATCAGACCGAACCGGTGGAGATCAACCGGCTCACTCTGGTCGATCGTGACAGTGAAAACCCGAGTGCTTATGACCCGCTACTGTCAGACTGACGTGTGCGGCAACGCAGTAACACGCACGGCGATATCCGCCGTGCGTGTTACTTTGCTGCTGCTCGGCACCTGCACAAATCTGCTTGCCGCCACACCGCCGGAAACATTTCTTCCGGCACCGGACACCCTGCTGCTGCAGGGAGATGCCGTGCACCTGCAGCAGGAAGCCATGACTCCAATCAATGCGGACCTGCTGGCCGACAAGGTACAGCAGCAACTGGACTTGTCACGCCAGCAGGGCAGCCCCCGACCTCTCGGCGCGGCACGCAAAATGCTCGACCAGCTGGATCAGAAAAAATGGCAGGCCAGACACTGGTGGCTGAGCGCGACGGTGCGGCAGAGATTACATGATTTTGACGGCGCCGCTGCCGACCTGTTTCGCGCCATGAGCATGGCACCGAACGACCCGCAACTGCATTTCAGTGCATTTTCCGTTGCCATGGCGCAAGGCCGGCATAACGATGCAGCGCAATACTGCAAGCGCTTCTCGCAGTTATCTCCCGGCTATCTTGCCGATGCCTGTCTGGCGGAGTGGCTTGCCGTCACTGGCAAACAGGACATCGCACGGACCACTCTTCGCCAGGCCATTTCAAGGCCGGATCAGAACCATGATAGCGTCGGGCTTCAATATGCAGTTTCGACATTGGCCGAACTGGAATCTGGCAAACGACCGGAACAGGCCGACCGCCTCTGGCAGATGGCACTGGCGCTGGACCCGGAGGATTTGTATAGCCGCAGCCATTACTGCCAATGGCTCCTTGCGCAACAACGCATAGACGACGTTCTCCGCTACAGCGATGGTTACGATAACGTCGATGCCATTGCGATCACCCGGGCACAGGCACTGCGGTTATCAGCCCCTGACGCCGCCACGGCATTGGCAGACCGCATCAGCGCTCGCATCATTCAGGCCAGCTGGCGCAATGACTGGCTTCACGCCTATGAGTATGCCGTTTTCTTTCTTGATGTCCGCCCTGATCCGGTCGCAGCACTGGATATGGCAACGCGCAACTGGCAGCAACAGCGCCGCCCGGAGGATGCCGCCCTGCTGGCACGGGCGGAAAACGCACTCAACACTGTGACGGATAAATGAGATGACCGGAAACAGGCTCCGCTATCTCTTCCTTGCCCTGCTACTGGCCTGCCATGGTGCCATGGCGCACAACGCCAGCACCGCCTTTGTTTACTGGAACAGCGACAATCATCAGGGTCGTATTGATATCGCCATCGTCGATTTGCAACAGCTGACCGTACTAGACGGCGACGCCGACCGGCAGATTCTCTGGCACGAAATCAGCGACGCGGCAGACGCGCTCGAACGCTCGCTGCAGACCGCCATTCAGGTCAGCGGCAGTGATCGCCGCTGTATTCTGAAGGTACAATTGCAGGGCCTGACCACTCACCTCGACGAACATTACGCAGCATTCTCGCTGCAACCGGATTGCGTACCCGATCAGCTCCACTATCAGCTACTGATTACCCGGGATGCGCTGCATAAGGCTCTGGTCAGCATTGTCGGTGGCGACAACCAGAGACTGGCCGTGCTCAGTGCCGAGCAACCACGGCTTGATCTGTCTCTCGACGCTGACAGCACAGCGACCAGAACGGCGAATTTTCTCTGGCAGGGCATGCTGCATCTCTGGTTCGGTTATGACCACATGCTGTTTCTGCTGACGCTGATACTTGCCGCCATCGGCTTTCGCGGGCAAACCGACCGCGCCCCGCTGGCTACACTGATGCGCGATCTGGCGTGGATTGTCACCGCCTTTACCATTGGCCATTCGCTGACCCTGATGGTTGCCGCTCTGGGCTGGTGGCAGCCGTCACTGCGCCTGGTGGAGACACTGATTGCCCTGTCGGTCAGTATCGCCGCACTGAATGTGCTGTACCCGTTCATGGGCCGGCACACCTATCGGTTGGCGTTGGTGTTCGGCCTGATTCACGGTTTCGGCTTCGCCAGCGTGCTCGGTGATTTGCTTGGTGATAGCCGGGTTCCGCTGCCGGAGTTGCTCAGCTTCAACGTTGGTCTGGAACTGGCGCAGTTGTGTGTGGTGCTGATGCTGCTGCCATTGCTGTGGCGCGCCGCCGCGCGCCCGGCCTGGCAGCAGTGGATGGTTCCGCTGACCTGCACCGGCATTCTGGCCACAGGGTTGGTCTGGACCTTCGAGCGGGCACTATAAAGAGACTTCAGAACCGTCCGCGCAGTTGATACCAGAGCAGCACCAGCCACTCATACCAGATCTCCGGCAGCAGCAGCAAAGCACCGGCGGAAGGCATCCAGGCCGGTGCCGGCAGCCGCTCCACCGGAGCCGGCCGCACTGCAATGCCCTGTTTGCGGAAACACAACATGGCCCGGGTCATATGCGCCCGGTCGGTAACCAGCAGCACCTCACCGATCCCCTTGCGTCTCAGCAGAGCCGCGCTATTACGGGCATTTTCACGGGTATTGCGGCTGCGCTCCTCAAGCCACAGGGTCAAACCGTAACCGTTCGCCTCCTGTGCCAGCAGGCTGGCCTCACTGGCCAAGCCCTGTCTCGACGCAGCGCCACCGCCACTGATCAGCAGCGGCAAGTGGTTAGCCCGAGCCTCTGTAATCGCCCTGCCCAGACGAATCAGGCCGGTCCGGGAAGAGCGCCGTTTACTGCCCTTGCCGACAAGACCGGCCCCGAGCACCACCACACAGGCAGGCACCACCGTGTCATCCCGCGGTGGCAACGGCGGATATAGCTGACGCACCAGCACCGGCAAGGTGCCGGCCACCAGCAACAGCACCATCAGCGCACCGACACTCATGCTTCCTGCCCCTCAGGAAACATGCGGCCTTCGGCCCTGTCTGGCAGCGCAGTGCTCATGTATCCTATGCCTCTTCTTATTCTTGTCAGTTGGCCACGCATTCCGATGGATACACAGTATCGTCCTGAGCAGATCGAACGGGAAGCCCAGCAGTACTGGGACACCCACCAGACCTTCAGAGCCGTCGAGGACCCGTCCCGGGAAAAATACTACTGCCTGTCAATGTTCCCCTACCCGAGCGGCCGCCTGCACATGGGTCATGTGCGTAACTACACCATCGGCGATGTGGTCAGCCGCTACCAGCGCATGCAGGGCAAAAACGTGCTGCAGCCGATGGGCTGGGACGCTTTCGGCCTGCCGGCAGAGAATGCCGCACTGAAGCACGGCGTGCCACCGGCAAAGTGGACCTACGAAAATATCGACTACATGAAAGGTCAGCTCAGGCGTCTCGGTTTCGGCTACGACTGGCAGCGCGAACTGGCCACCTGCCGGCCGGAATATTACCGCTGGGAACAGTGGTTCTTTACCGAACTTTACCGCAAAGGTCTGGTGTACCGGAAGCTGTCGACGGTGAACTGGTGCCCGCACGACCAGACCGTGCTGGCCAACGAGCAGGTTATCGACGGCTGCTGCTGGCGCTGCGACACCCGGGTCGAACAAAAAGAAATTCCGCAGTGGTTTATCAAGATCACCGATTACGCTGAAGAGCTGCTGAACGATCTCGATCAACTGGATGGCTGGCCGGAACAGGTCAAGACCATGCAGCGCAACTGGATCGGTCGCTCGGAAGGTGTCGAGATGGATTTCGTTGTCAACGGCGGCGAAGCGCTGCGCGTTTACACCACCCGTCCGGATACCTTGATGGGGGTCAGCTATCTGGCGGTGGCAGCTGCCCATCCTCTGGCAAGACAGGCTGCCACCGGCAATGTCGAGGTCGCCGCCTTTGTCGAGGAGTGCCTGCACGCCAAAGTCGCCGAAGCCGATATTGCCACCATGGAGAAGAAAGGCATCTTCACCGGCCTGTATGCAAAGCATCCGGTCAGCGGCGAAGACGTGCCGGTCTGGATCGCCAATTTTGTCCTGATGCATTACGGCACCGGTGCGGTGATGGCAGTACCGGCTCATGATCAGCGCGATTATGAATTTGCGCAGAAATATAATCTGCCGATCAAACAGGTGATTGCCCCGGCCAACGGCGAAAATATCGACATTGCAAAGGAAGCCTTTACCAGCAAAGGCATACTGCTGAACTCGGCACCGTTTGACGGCCTGAGCTCGCAGCAGGCCTTTGATGCCATTGCCAACTGGCTGGCCGAGCACGACCTTGGCGAGCGCAAGGTAAATTACCGGCTGCGCGACTGGGGCGTGTCCCGTCAGCGTTACTGGGGCGCGCCGATTCCGATGATCAATCTGGCAAGCGGCGAACTGGTGCCGGCGCCGGCAAATGATCTGCCGGTACGGCTGCCGGAAGACGTGGTCATGGATGGCGTCAACAGCCCGATCAAGGCCGATCCCGAGTGGGCCAGAACCACGTTCAACGGCGCAGCAGCGACACGCGAAACCGACACTTTCGACACCTTTATGGAGTCGAGCTGGTACTACGCCCGCTACTGCAGCCCGGACAGCGACACGGCCATGCTCGACCCGGAAAAAGCCAACTACTGGCTGCCGGTGGATCAGTATATCGGCGGCATCGAGCACGCCATCCTGCACCTGCTGTATTCGCGCTTCTTCCACAAATTGCTGCGCGATGCCGGGCTGGTCAACTCGGATGAACCGTTCAAGCGCCTGCTGTGTCAGGGCATGGTGCTGAAAGACGGCTCGAAGATGTCGAAATCCAAAGGCAACACTGTCGATCCGCAGGAACTGATCGAACAGTACGGCGCCGACACCGTGCGCCTGTTCATCATGTTTGCCGCGCCGCCGGAGCAATCACTGGAATGGAATGATGCCGGCGTCGAAGGCGCCAACCGTTTCCTCAAGCGGCTCTGGCGTCTGGTCGCAGAACATATCGAACAAGGACCCTGCGTAGCGCTGAATACTGCCGCACTGAGTGATGACGCCCGCGCTCTGCGCCGCAAGACCCACGAAACCATTGCCAAGGTCAGTGACGACATGAACCGTCGACTGACTTTCAACACTGCGATTGCTGCGGTAATGGAACTGTGCAACGACATCAGCCGGTTTGAAGTACAGGGCGAACAGGATCGTGCCGTGCGCCATGAAGCACTGAACGGTGCCGTGCTGTTGCTGGCGCCGATGGTGCCGCATATCAGTCACAGCCTGTGGCTGACGCTGGGAAATCAGAATGCCGTGGTGAATCAGCCATGGCCGACAGTTGACGACAGTGCACTGGTCAAGGACTCCATCGAACTGGTCGTGCAGGTCAACGGGAAAGTGCGGGCGAAACTCGATGTGCCCGCCAGCCTTGACCGCGACGGCATTGAAAAACACGCCATGTCGGCACCGAATGTGCAGCGCTTTCTCGAAGGTGTCACGGTACGCAAGGTGATTGTGGTGCCGGGCAAACTTGTCAATATTGTGGCCAGCTGATGCGTATTGCGGTTTTGCTCCTGTGCACTTTTCTGTCAGCCTGCGGCTGGCAGTGGCGTGGCCACAATGAACCCATGCAGTTCGATGTGGTGTCGCTACGCGGCGCCGAGGCACGTACCCGCTATGACATCGAGGCAGCACTGCTGGAACGTGATGTACTGGTTTCTGACAGTGCGCCGATTATTCTCCAGCTCGGCCGGGAACGCTGGTGGAAACGCACATTAGCGGTCGACAGCCAGGGCCGCTCCGCCGGTGTCGAATTGCGCTATACCATTCAATGGCAACTGCTCGATCAGGCCGGCCCGCCACTGACACCGAAACGGGAGTTACTGCTGACCCGGGTTTATCAGGTTGACCCGACCAACGCGCTGGCCACCAGCGATGAAGACCAGCTGACCCGGGAAATGATGCGCCGCGACGCTGCCGAGGTGTTGATGCAACAGCTCGGCGCCGAAAGCCGGCATCTACAGCCCACCGATGAAGAGGAGGCGCCCTGAGTGCAACTGCGCGCCGAGCAACTGGGCAAACATCTCGGGCAATCATTATTGCCGGCCTATCTGGTTGCCGGCGACGAGCCATTCCAGCTTGGCGAATGCACCGACCTGATTCGCCGGCAGGCTCGTGCTGCCGGGTTTGATGATCGCCAGACCTTTACTGTCGCAGACCGTTTTGACTGGCACGATCTGCTCAACGAGGCGCAAAGCATGGGCCTGTTCGGTGGCCAAAAGCTGCTCGAACTTCGGCTCGGCGACAAGCGCCCGGACAAGGAAGGCTCGGCAGTCATCTGCAAGCTGCTCGACAATCCGCCAGCGGATATTCTGCTACTGATCAGTGCCAGCAAACTCGACCGGCGCCGCGATGTCGGCAGCAAGTGGGTCAGCGCCGTCGACTCGGTCGGCGCGGTGATTGATATCTGGCCGATTGATCCCGGCCATCTGCCGCGCTGGATCGAGCAGCGTTGCCAGCAAAAGGGCATGCAGATTCAGAGTGATGCCGTCGCTTTGCTAAGCGAACTCAGCGAAGGCAATGCGCTGGCCTGCGCCCAGGAAATCGACAAGCTGGCCCTGCTGTTCCCGGACCAGCCCGTCGGCCTACAGGAAATCCGCCAGAGCGTCGGTGACTGCAGCCGGCACACCATCTTCGATCTCACCGATGCCCTGAGCCGCGATCCGGCCAGAGCGTTACGAATTCTTGATGGTTTGCGCGCCGAAGGTACCGATGAGGTGCAGATCCTCTGGGCACTGGCCCGCGAGGCGCGCATCTTTGAAGCCTTTGTCAGCGGTCATGGCAGCAGCCAGCGCCTGCCACAACAGAAGGCCGTGGAGGCAGAGCGCCATGCGATCCGTCTTGGCCTGCCCGCCATCGGTGCCGCGCTGGCGCTGGCGGCGCGAGTGGACCAGACCATCAAGGGCATGCGCTCCGGCGACGCCGCCAGCGGTAATACCGCCCTCACCCTGAAACTGGCCGGCCAGCCACTACCGGCGATTTTCGAGCAGCTGTAACGCAAGCTGCTACGGCTCAGCACAACTGTGGTAACGTCACAGCGACAGTGGTCGAACAGGGAGCAGGCCATGTACAGGATCGTTTTTCACGGCAAGGTGCGTGACGGCCATGAGGTCGCCTCGGTACGCGAGCAGCTGGCCAGGCTGTTCCGTATCGAAGACAGCGAACGCCTCGACAAACTGTTCAGCGGCAGCCCCGTCACCATCAAGAAAAGCCTCGATGAGGCCGGTGCCCGCAAGTATATAACGGCGCTGGAAAAGGCCGGCGCTGAGGTAGAGGTGGACCCGCCGCTTCCCGGCGCCGCTGAAGATCTGGCCGATTTTGCTGATTTCCCCAGCATGCCGAGCTCGGATCAGGACCTCAGCTTCCAGACGGTAATGCAATCCTTCTCCAATGAAGCGCCGCTGGCCGCAGAACCGGGTCAGGCCGATGAAAATATGGCAGCCGACGAACAGGATTTTCCTCCGCTACGACGCCGGGCATGGTGGCCGCTGGCTGCGGGCGCTGCTGCTGCGCTGGTTGTTTCCGCCGGTTTTATTTTATGGCCGACCGGACCGGCACCATTAAGCCCGGTTGAACAGGCCAATATGGAGCAGCTTTTTGCTATCGCCGGCGAAGGTAACGACGAACAGTTTCAGGCCGCTATTGCCAACGTCGATGACCCCGATTTGTTAAACGCCCTGTATGAACTGCGTGCGGCAATGCAGTCGGTACAGGATATTCCCACCGATGACCCGTTGCCGGAGTTCGATATGCAAGCCCTGCGCGCCATTGCCGAAAACAGCAGCGATGCCGAATTCGAAGCTGCCGTGCAGGCCGAAGCGGACGTCGATGCCCGGCGCATTCTGCTGGAACTGCGCGAACAGCGTGGCGGCAGAACCGGTCCCGCCAGCGAATGATTTTGGCCCGGCGGGACCCGGCCAGCGCCTGATGCTGGCCGCATTATGCGGATTGCGGTTTTGTCCTGACTACCACCTGATTACAGAGATTTGTTCACTATGTCTGCTCGCAGTCCCGATACCTCCTCAATCAGTTTCACCGCGCTCTATACCGGCCATGTCTGGTACGCCAACGGTCTGTCGGCACCGGCTTTTCATACCCGCCGCGGCAGCATGTTCTATCACGCGCTGGCACCGTTCGAGTATGTCGGCGCCAAGATAGCCGGCGGCAACATTCGCACCTTTCTGCTGCAGCGCCATTACCTGATCGATCATCTGGTGCGTGACGCTATCGAACAACGTGGCGTCCGTCAGGTGCTGGAGATTGCCTGCGGCCTGTCGCCGCGTGGCTACCGTTTCCGTCAACAGTATCCGGATCTGAAATATGTCGAGGCCGACCTGCCGGACATGGCTGCGCGCAAGCACCGCCTGCTGTCAGCACAGCACTGCCTGAATGAGATGCACCGGGTGGTGCCGTTGAATATTTTTTCCACCGAGGGTGTCGATGCGATGGAAAACATCGCCGACAAGAGCTTCGACCGCGGCCAGCCGCTACTGGTAATTACCGAAGGCCTGGTAAATTATTTTTCACTGCAAAGCATCAGCCCGTTCTGGCAACGGCTGCAGGAAATGCTGGCCGGTTATGCCGGTGGCACCTACCTGACCGACAACTACCCGCTGTTTCACGATCATCCGTTCCACCGCACTATGAAAACTCTCGGCGGCATGCTTGGAGCAGCGTCGCGCAGTCAGGTCAGCTTTCACTTTGGCAGCGATCAGGAAGCCGTATCGCACTTCAGTGAACTTGGCTTTACCAACGCCACCGTGCACAACCCGAAGGATTTCTACCAGCAGCTGCCCATTCCGCAAAGCCGCGGCAACCCGTTTGTCCGGATCATCGAGGCGCGGACCTGATCAGTCGCCGGGCCGCCAGCCATTGGTAATCGGATAGCGCCGGTCCTTGCCAAAGGCCCGGCGTGTAACCCTCGGGCCGATTGCCGCCTGACGCCGTTTGTACTCGTTGCGATCAACCATCTGCACCACCCGATAAACAGTGTCACGATCAAAGCCGGCGCGGATCACTGCTTCGGCGCTGTAGTCCTGCTCCACATACAACTCGAGAATGGCATCAAGCAGGGCATAATCCGGCAACGAATCCTGGTCCTTCTGATCCGGCGCCAGCTCGGCTGAGGGCGGTCGTTCGATCACCCTGCGCGGAATAACATCCTGACCGGCCTTGCCGTTGCGGTATTCCGCCAGCCGGTATGCCCAGGTTTTAGGTACGTCCTTGAGCACATCAAAGCCGCCAGCCATATCGCCATAGAGTGTCGAGTAGCCCACTGCCACCTCGCTTTTATTGCCAGTGGTCAGCACCAGTTGTCCGGTCTTGTTCGACAGCGCCATCAGCAACACACCTCGACAGCGTGCCTGCAGATTTTCTTCGGTGGCATCTGCCGGCAAGCCGGCAAATGACTCCCTCAGGATATCCGTGAAGGCATCCACCGCCGGTTCAATCGGCAATACCTGATAACCGACACCAAGTGCTCGCGCCTGCTTCTCGGCATCCTCGATACTCATGGAAGAGGTGTAACGAAATGGCATCATCACCGCGTTGACCCGCTCGGCACCGAGCGCATCCACCGCAACAGCCAGCGTCAGCGCCGAATCAATGCCGCCGGACAGGCCAAGCAGAGCGCCGCGAAAGCCGTTTTTCAGAACATAGTCGCGAGTTGCCAGTACCAGCGCCCGGTAAATGCTTTCAGTCTGGTCAGGCTCCGGCAACACTTCACCGGACAGGAGCAAACCAGTCTCGCCCGCATTGATATCCACCGGCACCAGCGCTTCTTCGAAAAAACCGCCCTGCACCAGCAACTCACCTTCCGCACCAACAACAAAGGAACCACCATCAAATACCAGTTCGTCCTGACCTCCCACCAGATTGCAGTAGATTACCGGCAAGGCATTTTCTTTTGCCCGGGCCCGCACCTGATCAAGACGTTCGGCATGCTTGTCACGACGGAACGGTGAGGCATTGAGGTTGATAAGCAACTTCGCACCGGCATCACGAGACGCAGCTGCAGGACCGGTATGCCAGATATCCTCACAAATAGTCAGGCCAATCTGCACGCCTCCGACTTCCACCACCCGCGCCTGATCACCGGCATGGAAATAGCGCTTCTCGTCAAAGACACGGTAGTTGGGCAAGCACTGTTTGAAATACTCCTGCTCAGGCCCCTCTGCACCTGGCCTGAGCAAGCCGGCAACATTGAATCTACGGCCATTCCGCACAGCCGGGTAGCCAAGCACCACCGGCATGCTGATGGCCGCAGCAATATCCACAAGCACCGCCTGGATGCGGCTGTTAAGGCTTGGGCGCAGCAACAGGTCCTCCGGCGGGTAGCCGGTCAGGCAAAGCTCCGGAAACACTACAAGCTCGGCACCCAGCAGCCGGCGCGCCTCTTCGCAAGCGGCTATGACCCGCTGACCATTGCCTTCGATATCACCGACATGAAAGTTTCGCTGGGCAATGACCACTCGCATGCTGAATCTCCAATTGTCATTTCCTTGCCGGGGCAGCAATTGTACTCTGGAACCCCGTAACTGCCGCGCCATTTCAGGAGGAAACCGATGGGCATTATCCGGCTACTGATACTTGCTGCCCTGATCTGGCTGGTCTGGCGCATACTGCGAAGCACCTTACTGGCACCGCCGCAACAGGGCAATCCATCTGCTCCCGACAATCAGAAGATGGTGCGCTGCGCAGAATGCGGCGTCCACACACCTGAATCACTGGCGGTGCGTCAGAACGAGCAACGCTTCTGCTGTGAAGATCATCGCCAGCAATGGCTGGAAAAGCATCATGACTGACCGTACGGCGAACACGTTCTGGTCGCCATCCAGAGTTTACTCGACCTACCGCATCGTTCTTGCCAGTATTCTCGTTGCAGTTTACTTCCTCACGCCTACCAGTGTGCTGGGCGACAGTGGCCGGCCGGGGCTGTTCATTGCCAGCGCCGCCGGTTACCTGCTGCTGACGCTGATTTCTGCAGCACTGACTGCCCCGCTGCGCCGACGTTTTCCGCAGTGGGCCGCATTGCTTCCGGTCGCCATCGATATCCTGATGCTGACCCTGCTCATTCATGCCAGTGGCGGCACGAAAAGCAATTTGTCGGTGTTGCTGATGGTCACTGTTGCCTCTGCCAGCATTCTGCTGCCCGGCCGTGGGGGGCTGCTGGTAGCAGCCTTTGCCAGTCTGGCGGTGATGTTTGAACAGTTCTGGTTTTCCATTCAGCTGGCCCGACAAAACCCCTGGCACCTGACCGAGTCCGCCATGCTCGGTTTTGCCTTTTTTGTCACCTCGGTGATTATCCAGCAGATTGCCCGACGACTGGCAGAAAGTGAGGCGCTGGCGGAAACCCGGCACAAGGCCATTATCCAGCTGGAAGAACTGAACTGGCAGATTGTTCAACGCATGCGTACCGGCATTCTCGTGTTCGACTATTCGCAACGAATCGTACTGGCCAACAAGGCCGCCGAGAGCCTGATGGTTACCGGCAGCGGCACGCTGGTCAACAGCATCCTGCCGCCGGCCCTGGCCGGCCTGTTGCGGCAGTGGCAGGGCAACCCGGTGCAGCATCGGCCGGCGATCCAGCTGACCCCCGGCGGCGCCACTGTACTGGTTCGCTTTGCCGCTCTGGACCACGATGATCAACCGCTGACACTCGCTTTCCTTGAGGACCAGAGGCAGCTCGCTCAGGAGGCCCAGCAACTCAAGCTCGCGTCACTTGGCCGCATGTCGGCGACCATCGCTCATGAAATCCGCAACCCGCTCAGCGCCATCAGCCATGCCACCGGACTGCTCGCCGAGAACGCTCAGGACGACGCCGACAAAAGGCTGCTTGATATCGTTTCTGCCAACGTCCAGCGGATGAATGGCATCATTGACGATGTACTGAGTCTGTCGCGACGGCAGGCCGGAGCGGCAGAGCGAATTACCCTGATCGAGCTTGCCGGCCGGGTTCAGGCCCACTGGCTGGATCGTGGCAAAACCCGGAAACAACTGACCATCAGCATTCCCAAAGACGTGCTGGTGCGCTTCGATCCCGGGCAGCTGGAACAGATAATGCACAACCTGATCGGCAATGCATTCCGTCACGCCGGTGAAGACGTGACTGTCAGCCTGAGCGGGGGGCATCAGCCCGACTCCGGCCTGCCATGGCTGAAGATCAGCGACAACGGCCCCGGCATACCCGCACAAGCCAGACCGCACCTGTTTGAACCCTTCTTCACCACCTCCCGCCAGGGCACCGGACTGGGGCTGTTTGTCTGTCGTGAACTATGCGAAGCCAATCAGGCACAACTGGATCTGGCGGACTCGCCGTCCGGCGCCAGCTTTGTGATAACCTTCGCCCATCCTGACCGCGTCTTTCAGTAAGGGATGTTATGACACAGGGAACGCAACGTGTGCTGGTGGTTGATGACGAAGCGGATCTGCGTGAGCTGCTGGTTATTACCCTTGGGCGGATGAAGCTGGAAGCCGAAGCAGTTGGCACCGTCACAGACGCCTATCGCGTTCTTGGCGAAAGCGCCTTTGACCTCTGCCTGACCGACATGAATCTGCCTGACGGCGATGGCATAGACCTGGTCCGCCACGTCAGCCGCCGTTACCCGGATATGCCGATCGCCATGATCACCGCCCATGGCAGCATGGAAACTGCTACTGCGGCAATGAAAGAAGGCGCCTTCGATTTTATTGCCAAGCCGGTGACTCTCGATCGGTTAAGGCAGTTGATTGATGACGGGCTCGATATACGCCGTCAAGGTCCGGCGGAGCAATCTGCCGACCAACTGATTGGCGATCACCCGACCATGAAGGCCCTGCGCGAACAGATCGGCAAGCTGGCTCGCAGTCAGGCGCCGATATATATTGCCGGCGAATCCGGCAGCGGCAAGGAGCGGGTTGCACGATTAATTCACGCTCTCGGCCCACGTCGGGAAAAACCCTTTGTTGCAGTGAACTGCGGCGCCATTCCCACCGAACTGATGGAAAGCGAGTTCTTCGGTCATCGCAAGGGCGCCTTCACCGGCGCCTATGAAGACCGCAAGGGCCTGTTTCGCGAAGCCGACGGCGGCACCCTGTTTCTCGATGAAGTAGCCGACCTGCCATTGCATATGCAGGTCAAACTGCTGCGTGCCATTCAGGAAAAATCGGTGCGGCCGGTGGGCGAATCACGGGAGTTCCCGGTCAATATCCGCCTGCTCTGCGCCACCCACAGGAATCTTGCCCGTGAGGTGGCCGAGGGCCGCTTCCGCCAGGACCTCTACTACCGCCTGAACGTGATCGAAACGCGGGTCCCGGCATTGCGGGAACGGGCCGGTGATATTCCGCAACTGGCCAAACATATTCTCGCCCGGCTTTGCCAGCAGTGGGGACTGTCGGCTCCGAGCATTACCGACAATGCCTGGCGAGCCCTGCAACAATACCTGTTCCCAGGAAATGTCCGCGAACTGGAAAACATTCTGGAACGCGCCTTGACCTTGTCCGATGGTCAGCAGATCGATACCTCTCACCTGCAGCTGCCGGAAACAAGCCAGAGCGCCAATGACGGTAACGCCACAGGCACCGACCTGCCAACCCGGCCGGGCAATATGCCGTTGGAAGAGTTCCTTCAGGAAGTGGAGCGGGCGGAGCTGCTGCGCGCTCTGGATGCGACTCACTGGAACCGGACCGCCGCAGCAAAAAAGCTCGGCATGACATTCCGCTCGCTGCGTTACCGGCTGCAAAAGCTGTCGCCGGATCAGGGCGGTGATGAGGAAGAGCCGGATACGGAATAAGGTGCAGGATCAATCCCCGGCTTGAGCCCGCAGATCAGATCGGCAACCACTGTCGCGCTGGCAGGCGCACAAACCAGACCGTTCCGGAAATGGCCACTGTTGATCCAGATATGGCCTTCGCTGTCCGGCACCTCGCCAATCAGCGGCAGGGCGTTCAATGACCCCGGCCGAATCCCGGCCCACTGCGCTACCGGGGTAGTCCCCTGCAGTGCCGGCCATAGCTGCTCCGCCATAACCTTCAACTGTGCAAATGCCTGTTCAGTAGGAATGCTGTCATCAATGCCGGTTTCCACCGTAGAGCCCGCCAGCAACAGGCCATCGGCCCGCGGAATCAGGTACCCGGCCGGACTCAGCAAGACGCTGCCCGGAAAAGGCAGCTCGGGGCGGTAAAGCAGCATCTGCCCGCGTACCGGGAAAATGCACTGGCGCAGGGGCGGTGGCAGCAACCCGGCGGTCCAGGCCCCTGCCGTTAGCAACACCCTGCCGGCCTGTACCAAACCTGACGATGTAAGCACTTGCACACCGCCAATGCTCCTTTTCACGGAAACAACCTGCTCCCGGGCCAGCTCTATACCGGCCCGCCGGCGCAACAGCTCAAGCCCCTTGAGCAAGCGTGGATTGCGAATTCGGGCCACCTCCGGCAGCCACAAGGCAGGGCGATCAGCCAACCAGGGCATCTGCCGGGCAGCGCTGATCCGCTCAAGCCGGATGTCGTGTCTGCCGGCCCAGTCCAGGGCCTGCTCCTCATCGCCCGGTGCCAGCACCAGCATGCCGCCATCAAGCACTTCCGGGTCCGGCCCGCCGGCCGCCAGAATACGATCACTCCACAGGCGGTAATCATGCCGGGCATTGCGCGTCAGCGGTGTCATGGCATCCGGATAACGCCAAGGGAACAGCGGCGACAGAATGCCGCCACCGGCCCAGGATGCCGGCTGTCTGGCGACCCCGGCATCGATCAGCCGTACCGAGCAGCCACGCTGCTGCAGTTCAAGGGCTGACAAGATACCGGCAACCCCGGCACCGACGATGAGCACATCCACCACAATCATTCACCTGCAACGACTTACCCGAGTTGGCGATTCTAACGACATACCCGGCCACGACCAGTGAAATAGAGTGTCCGGCGGAGGATTCGCCATGAACAGGCAAAACGGACTGACATTGACCGAGCTGCT